>JAUSEV010000031.1 GCA_030649995.1 Candidatus Uhrbacteria bacterium | reverse complement strand
TATAACCTAGCCATGTGGTCGTGGTATTTGTTCCTGTGGCATTGACCCATGTGAGGTTGGTGATGGTGGAAGTGGCGTTATTGATGAGAAGACCCCCGCTAAATGTTGCAAGACTTGTGGCTGACAATGTGGTGAAAGCTCCTGTGGATGCATTAGTTGCACCGATGGTTGCGCCGTTGATCGTCCCACCTGAAATGGTTGCATTGGAAGAAGTCAGATTGATGATGTTTCCCGTGGTGCCACTCGCTGTTGTGAAGCCTAACCATGTGGAAGTGGAACCGGTGAAACTTCCATTGGTGGCGAATAAATAGGTGGAAGTGGCGTTATAGATGGAAGAGAGTGTGCCGCTTGCGGTTGTAAAGCCAAGCCATGTTGTTGTCGCGCTCGTGCTTGTAACGTTGGTGAACACTCCTGTTGAAGCATTAGTTGCACCGATCGTCGTTCCGTTGATTGTCCCACCGGTGACCGTCACGTTTGATGACGTGAGATTGATGATGTTGCCTGTCGTTCCACTCGCGGTCGTGAAACCTAACCAAGTGGAAGTGGCATTATTCAAAAGACCATTCACCGTAAATAAATTTGTGCTCGTGGTATTTCCGGTAATGGATAAATTACCGGTGATCGTTGATGTGCCATTCCCTGTTGCCGCAAAATATCCGCTGCTCGTAACGTTTCCTGCGCGATTAAGAGAAAAGACCGTTGAACCTAAATCATTGATTCCTTGCACAAGAAAATCATTGGCGCTCGAAGTCCCTTCTGAACGAATCTCTAAAGCCGTTCTTGAACTCGTCGCCGCAGTGCTGGATGTTTGATGGATGGTGAACAGCGATTGACCGCCAAAAGCGGAGCTTGATGCATACATGCCTTGCAAATTTTCCGCGTTAAACGCTTGAGGCGCGGCTGCCAATCGTCGTCGCGGCGTCATTTCCGCGTCACTGCTCACGGTCACTCCAAGAAACAAACTGTCACTGTTCCAATCAATGGAATTATTTAAAACATTTTGCCAACCTCCACCGGAGGAAACATCCCCCAAGAGAACGCTAAACAATCCATTGCTCACGGAAATGGTTAATGCGCTCGGAGTCGCTACCGTACCCGTGGCTGACCAAAGACGATTTCCTCCGCTCACGGCATCGTACAAACTAAACTTGATGGAATAATTTCCATCAGCCACGGCTGCTCCGGAAGCATCAAGCAGACGGCCTTGATAATTTATTTGTCGATTAATCCCAGTCGCTGCCCTGGTCTGGGGAGCGAATGGAATCAGCAGACAAACAGATAACGCAAAGACACCGCACAGATATCCCAGAGCGGCTACAAAAGAACAAGTCGAGAGTCTATTCCGAATCATGGACATGAAAACAAGGGTTTAACTAAAACCCAAACCCAAACATTTAGGTTTCTGAACACACAAATGTCCTGTGCTCACGCCCCAGAAAAACAGACCATATCAATCTTTATTCCTTTAAGATTGATGTTTTCCTGAGGATGGAATTATTATAGATAATTAAACACCCTATGTATTTTGCTTTATTTAAGCAAAGAAATAGGGCAACTCTTTAAAAACTGCTTTTTCAGACTTGTGGATAAGTTGTTGATAACCTCAATTCTTGCCCAAAGGAATACTCTGATCCACAACATTTTCCTGTTGTTTTGTTAAATCAACATCATTTGATACATAAGAAGCATAACCTTGCCGCTCGGCCGTCACATAATAAATGTCTTTACCGGTAAAAAAACCGTATTTTCCCTTTTCATCAGTCACTTGCGTTTCCAATAATTTGTTGAATTTTTTGCTAAAAATGCGCACAATACTCCGTCCCAATGGTTGATTTGTCGTTTTATCATAAACAATCCCCCACCCCTTTGGCTTTTTTGCCTTTGCTAAGCGTCTAAAGAGTAAATAAGTGATCACCTGAAAACCCATAAAACCGACGGTGAGCGGAGAGGGGGCAATCATAAATCCTACAAAAGTTAAAACCAGACTTCCCAAAGCCACCACATTCTGCAATTTACGCAACGATCGTTTTACCATCACCTGATGTGGGGTTTCCTCTTTTACAACAGGATCAACAGGAATGTTTGGAGCGATCGCCACCCCTTGCGATACTTGTATCGGTTCTCCATGGTAGAGATCTGTCCAATCCACATCTTCTTTTTGATCCTTCAAGTACTGACTGGGAAAAATATAGCCGGGTTTTGCCACCTCAATATAATACTGACCGGGTTTGACCCAAAAAAAGAACTGTCCTTGAGCGTTTGTGACTCGTGTCTGCGCTATTAACCCGCGATCCGCCAGCTTCAAACGCACAATGGCCAATTCGATAGGCAATTTTGTTAAGGCGTCATACACCATCCCCCACTTTTTCCGTTTGCGTCGATGAATAAGAAGAAGCGGTTGAGTAAAAAGATAACGTAAATAATTAAAAATATTGAATGCGGAAACCGCTGTCGCCACATTAGCCACTCCCACCGTAATAAGCGTCGGTGTTATCACGCGTTCGGAAAGGTTTTGCGCTTCCGGAGATTTCAAAACATCAATAGCGGCGTGAACGAGGGCTCCGGCTTCCTCTGCTACGGCCTGAAGGTTGGCTTTTAATGGAGCTTTTGGGTTGATCACCTCGCTTAACTTCTTTGGAATTTTTGACAGGGAAATATTCTCATTCAAAATATTATGCGTAACTTCCACCTCTTTGGTCACCGCGCGATACCCATCTTTCGTGACGCGAAGCTGATAGGTGCCATTTGGCAACCAAAAATAATAACTTCCATCCTGTCGAGAATAGATGGGATTGGATTGTTGAAATTCTTCTCCATCCCACAAGACCCAGCCGGATTTCTGTTGGTGATAAACGGCGAGCATCGCTCCGGAAATGGGCGCGGCCTTGCCTCCAAGGAGAGTACCCTCATACACATAACCGGAGGATTGAACGAAAATCGTCTTTTGCGCCGAGACATTTGTGCCATTGGAAAGCTGAAACAGTATCGTGACAGGCAAATTTCCCGTGTGTGCGGGCACGATAAAAGAAGCTGCCCACGCATCATCCCCGGAAGGAGCCGGGGTGAGCGAATACACTGACCCACCAACTAACACCGTGCCATTTTGAGGCGTTGCCCCAAGCCCGGCTATTGGAACGCGAACTAAAATAAATGAACCGCCCAAGGCTCCCACTCGACCTTGCGGATCAGCGATAAGTGGAAATGTTCCTCCGGCGCCATAAAATTCCGGCTTCAAAACAATGGCAATATTTGGAGCAGGCACGCCTCCGGACACGGCAACTCCTCCACCGCCCGGTCCAGAATCTGGTGATGGAGATGTTCCGCCGGCTGGCGGAGGTGTCGGTGTTGGACTTGGCGATGGCGCCGGAGTTGGTGATGGAGAAGGCAATGGTGAGGGACTAGGCGAAGGGCTTGGCGTCGGTGATGGACTTGGCGATGGCGCCGGAGTTGGTGATGGAGAAGGTGATGGACTTGGCGATGGTGGTGGAGCGGGTGCTGGTGATGGACCACCGCCGCCGCCGCCGCCTCCTCCGCCGCCTCCTCCTCTACCACCGGCATTTTGTGCGGGCACGACAAAATTCACATTCACCGAATCGCTTGAACTGATGGAAACCGTGATACTTCCCGAATCGCCAAACGTCCCGGCAATGGCGAGCGTATAATTTCCCGGGCTGACAGGATTTCTGATTTGATTGACACCCTGCGCCGTATTTGTCCCGATGCGAATCACAACTTTTTGTCCGGCCGCGATTCTGCCGACCGCGGCATTTGTTGGAGCCGTGAACGTGATCACCTGACCGCTCACACCTACCCCCCACACGCCGGGCGCAGGAACTGCCGCCACCGTTTCCCCCACTTCCAATCCGGTAGATGTTCCGTGATACAGCTCAATATCCGTAGAACTGACCGAACCTAACGCGAACGTTGATTGAAAAGTGATGGTGATCGTGTCTGCGGGAGCATCCACACCGGATGGCGTCGTAAAGAGAATCTCATGATTTGCCAAAACACCGGCCTCATTGCGAGAAAGACTGTCACTGCGCGCGGTTAAGACGGCCGCGTATACGGGTGAACTGACAAAAAATAGAAAAACAATAAAACAAGGGATGGTTATTGCGAGGAGGATTCCGCGACGACGAAGCAACCTCCCCGCAGCCCCGGGAGATTGCCGCGCTTCGTCAAACTTCGCTCGCAATGACAGAGCTTTGAAAAATTTGTTTTCTTGTTTTTTTCTTTTTATCTGCGCGGTCGCCATATCATTTTCATCATCTTAAAAAAAGCGTGTCCTAAAAAAAGAATAACGATCCCTCCCCAAACAAGTATGCTCAAATGCCATGGCCACACTTCGAACCGAATCTCGAGCGGCGCATGGGCAACGATGGATGAATCGCGGAATTCCAGATGAGCCGAATAAACGCCAAACGCGAAATTTTTCCATTCTGGTCGCGACCAGCTCATCAGAAATCGACGCGTTGAATCCGGAAGCACCCGTCCCTGTTGCGGATTGATGGGAAGCGTAGCCACGGTTTGTCCAAACCAATTTTTTATTTTAATATTCCCCTCCGGAATCACATGAACACTCCCAGTATTTTTCAACTGCACGGAAAATAATGCCGGGAGATATTCCGTGCGTAACGGAGTCGTGAGGACGAACTGCTCTAATTCCACACGGTTCGTAAGCTCTCCATTTACCGTCACAAGCAAAAGCACACCCGTCCGCGAGCCGCTGATCATTTCGTTCGGCAACGCTTGTTTTGATGGAGACAACGTGGAAAAAAAGACCGCGGCATAGTGTCCGCCGGTACGCGCGTCTTGTGGCACACGAATCATAAACGGCACACGACGGGATTCACCGGCTTTTAATGTAATGGAAGGTTGCGGAAAATACATCCAACTCGGCAAACCGGAAATATCTTGCGGCGACAAAAATTCCTGCTGACCAGACTCGCCTTGAGGGAGAAACTTTTGAATGGAAAGATCATAAGTCTGATCAACAACATCATCATTTGTCACTTCAATAGTGCCGCGATGAATTTGCCCGGGATCGATCGCAATATCAAACAAGGCGGGATGGACACTCATGGCGTGAACGGATGGACCGGGGAACAAGAACACAAGAGCACAAGAACACAAGAACATAGAAAAGGAAATTCTCCCCACGTTTTTATGTTCTCGTGTTTTAATGTTTTCCTGATTTATTGATTTCATGCTTAAAAATTCGCGGTCAACGTATAAAACACGTTGTGGCTGTATGTCCCGGGATTGGTGGCGTTCGTAATCGCGAGCTTATAAATAATGACGACACGATCAGCCGGACTCGCGGAAAAACTCGATCCGGTCTGCACGATTCGCTGCGTGGTCGTGACTCCTGCATCCGTATCAGGTTGATAGGCGCGCGTACCCGTGGTGCTGGCACCATATTCCTCGCTGTCCAAATTGACCGCGCCATCCGCAACCGTGGCGATTGGCTGACTGGCTAAACTTTGCAAAATCTTGTCTGCCTGAAGATACACCGTGTACCCGCCGCCAAGCGATGATCGAACGGAAGTCATGGTTACAGAGGTATTTTGACTGGTCACGGCAATGGTGCCAAAACCGGCCGAATTGCCGCTCAAGCGATACACGGAATCACGGCCATCCGTCGGATGCGCGCTCATGCTTCCGGTAGCCCCATCAAACCCATCAACCGTGATGGTGGTTCCAACAATGCTCACGATTCTCCCCACAACAACTTTTTCAGAAAATCCACGATTTTCCACCACGGCCATATAATCACCCACGCTAAACGCGCCCGGCAAAGGAACGGTCACGGTTTTATTGGTGACATCAATGTCCGTGTAAAAAGTTTGCGTGGAAAGATCTTGCGTTTTGATCACGAGCGACAACGCGGGCACCGTGTCTTCGGCGCGATAGCCGGCGGAAACTTGAAAATTCGCGCTCGTGCTTGTGCCGGTCGCCAAATCCCCGACCGTATCCACTAAAGAAAAATTCGCACTCACGCCAACATCGCTTCCGCCCTCATTTGTGTTGTCCCATTGAATTTTAAAATTCGTGCTGGTCATGGCGGCAAAAACCGTTCCGGCCGACAAGAGCAGCGTCACAAAAAAAACGGGAAACAAAATCCTTTTCATCTTTATAGTATATCTGACCCTCCCTCTTTTGGAAAAAGACTCCGTCTGACCTCCCTCTTTTCTAAATCCATAACCCTTTTATTTTCTAACTCCTCCTCACCTCCTCTTAAGCTAAGAGGAGGAATCGTATTTACTCTCCCTCTTAACATAAGAGGACTTCGATGAGCTCAGTCGAATCGGAGCTGGAGGGAGTTAAAACACAATCAGGCGTTACTCTCATAACCATCTTCTTTTTTAACTCCCCTAACCCCTCTTTTGCAAAGAGGGGGATATGATTTCGTATTTTCGTAGATAAAAAAACGCCTCGTACAGACAGCGTTTGTCTGACGAGGCAAGGCTTGAGCCGTGGGTTACTTCCAGCTGACCGTGAAACTCTTGCAGAAGTTGCTGATGCCGTTGCCGATCGGGGTGAGGATGTAGCGGTAGAAGGGTCGCAGGAGGATCCACCAGATGCTCCAACCCACTCCGGCGATGACCGCGAGCGCGATGATGGGCCACAGGAAGACACTACACACCTGCAGCCAATGCTGCAGATAAAATCCATTCGCCCACCACGAATAGGGACCGTAGTCGCCATAACAATGCTCATACCTATCTTCGTAGCCCTGACAACCGTGGGTGGAAATGAAACAGAGGAACGACCCGATGGTACCGACGCTCAGACACACGAGGTAGAGGTTGCTGAGCCGCTGCTGCTTCGGCACGAAGTACTCTCCCAGCACGATCGTCCGCGCCGACATCTGCCGCACGAACGTCACAACGGTGTTGCCGACGATGAACGCGAGCACCAAGATCGTCGGCAGCGCGAGCAGGAACGCCGACATCTTCTTGAATCCGAACAGATTGATGAATTCCATGGTCATCACCTCCAGCGGATTTAACCGCGTTTGACGTTTTCGATGTGCATCTTTACTCCCTCAAACAAATATTCATGTTCGATGATTCATCATTCCTGATTCTTGCTTCCTGATTCATCCCCATGAGTACTTATTTGAGGTGGGAAGCAGAGAGTTCTGCTTCCCGAATGTTGAAGGTGCGCCTCGTGTCTGTCAGGGCGACAGCTGATCCGACTGATGTCAGATCTCCGGCATCTCCGTTAGGAAGCCGGGCAAAACTGTGGATGAAACCTTGCCTAGGACTTGATGATCGCCGCGTCGATGACCCTCGCGGCCTCGAGCGCCTGCTCGCGTGTCAGCTTCTGCCCGCGGGGGCTTCCGCCGATCGCCTCGCGTCCACCCCAGCCCTGCGGCTCGAGCTTCGCGAAGACGTTCTTCAGCCCGCCATTGCCGAAGTACTTCTCGGCGGACTCCGTGTCCGGGCAGCCGATCGTGACGTTCCCGTTCGCCGCGACGTACGCGACGATGATGGGCGCCACCTCGGCGTACCAGACGTCGAAGCCCCAGGCGGCCGACTCGACCACGGCGACCTTGTTGCTCACCTTGATCACCTCGGCCTTGCGGGCTTCGGTGACGCGGTTCGCTTCCTCGGTCTTCGCCGCGGAGAGCAGAGCCTTGGGAGCCCGACCCATGAGAGCGCGCCAGCGGTCGACGCCAGCGTGAAACGCGGTCGTGTCCTGCGCGGACGACGACATCTGGTTCCAGAGGAGCAGCGTGATGCCCTCTTCGCTCTCCTCGAGCCGCACGCCGATCGGCGCCGTGTCGACCTTGTTCACCAGCGCCGCGAGGGTGCTGATGTCCTTGGTCCCTGCCGCCTTGACCGGCGGGGGCGCCTTCTCGAACTCCGCGGCGCGCGACGGATGCGGGAGGAACCCGCAGAGCGCCGCGATCGCGAACGTCGCGTCCGCGTCCGCCGCGCCCGTCACCACGAACTTCGGGTTATCCTTGCAGACGCCGAAGTGATCGCGGTACGCACGGAGTGCCACGCCCTCGCGGTGCGACTCCGCCCCGTGATGGTCCATCGCGAGCGGACCGAGCGTCGAACCGAAATGCCCGAACGAGCACTCGATCGCCTCGTACCCCTGCGCCACCAACTCATCCGCCACCGCCTTCTCATCCACGTGAACGATCTCGATCGCCTTTTTCATCGCTTCCTCCTTACAATCAGATTTCGTCCTCGCTTCAAACGCTCTCCGGAAACCGGTGCGCTCTCACGAGAGACAGAGCAAAAGGGAAAGGATGTTGATCCGAGGATCAACATCTTGAATGGTGCGTGAGCGGAAGCCAGTCAGATCGCTCCGACCAAAATCCCCTCTCACACCGCCATCGAGTATCCCGTACTCTCTTCCGGGTGCCTCGATGTTTCCCTCCTCTTCAGTCTCTCGTGACTAATCCTGTTTCGTACTTTCGTATGATCCATTCGTACTTTCGTAGGCCTTGAATGTAATGTGCTTCAGATTTTTTATCTCATCTCTCAATTCTCATTATTTTGCCATTTTGTATTTTCGCGAAGTTTCGCGTTTTCGTAATGAGAACTCGGAGACGAGGGAGAGCGACAGAATGTCCTCTCCAGAAGAATCGTCGTGGAAGGTGCGTGGTTTTTTACGACGGGTAACGCGTCCGACGCCGGAAGTCTTCCTGGCACTCCGAGCACTCCTCGGCTGAGACGCACAGGGCGTCGAGGAAACCCTCGACTTCGCGCACCTGACAGCGCGCTTCGAGTTCAGAACCAACCGGTGCCAGACCGACATGGCCAGCCATGCACTGCACGTTATAGCGATCCTTCATACTTTCCTCCCGCGGCCATGCCGCATTCGAGTTTGATGGTACTACCACTTGTCATCCTGAACGGAATGAAGGATCACCAACGATTCTTCGCTTTGTTCAGAATAACAACGATTTCACAATCCTTATTCGTAATTCGTACTTTCGTATGATCCATTCGTACTTTCGTAGGCTTATCGAAAAAGGACGTGATGGAATTCGATGGCGAGAGATACGCTAATCAAATTCTATCACGTCCTGTGAAGGCTTTGATTTCCGAGTGCCTTCAACTCGGTCTCTCCAGACTCTTTAGTTTTCAATAAATAGTCTACCACAAATCCACTCTTTTGTCAATAGATATCCACAATAAAATTACGCTAACATTAGCCAAATTATTTCATTTAATCTTAGCCAAATTCTGGCTATTTATCCTAAGCTCATTTCTCATTATTTTATCTGTGTCGTAAAACGACAGTTTTAATCTATTAAAATGTTTCACGTGAAACATTAGAAAAATAATGAGTCATCTGTTTTTTCAAAAAACGGTGTCCAGAACCACTCTTTAGAAACCGTTCACGACCAAGAGCATCAAGCTTATTCAAATAAGCTTCATAGTAAATCAACTTCCAAGGTCTACGAGATTTAGTCGAATAATTCTTTCTGGAATTATGCTCATAAACTCTATGCTCAATAGATTCTGAAAAGCCTATATACCAATTTTGATCTAGTCCACTCTGTAAAACATAAACAAAATACATATACTATACTTCGTTCCATAAAATCATAAACTTTGTCAATAGCTGTATTTTTGGCTCATTTATGCAGCTTTATGGCTGTGCCACGTGAATCCGGCGAAAGCAAATGAGGGGGAGCCGCGTAAAAACAACTATTATAGTTTCATTTCTTCCTTACTTTATGGCTGTGCCACGTGAATCCGGCGAAAGCAAATGAAAACGGAGCCCCGTAAAATCCCGCGTTGCGGGATCACGGGGCACGTAAAAATCCCTGCTTTCGCGGGATTTTTACGTGGTGGACCTGGGGAGAATCGAACTCCCGCCTCCGCAATGCGAATGCGGCATAATACCACTTTACTACAGGCCCGAGGAGTGAGTTAAGTAAAATTGTTTGACTATTTTACTTCCGAACGACGAGGGTTTGTATCGAGGTTAATGCCGAAGATACATGCCCGTTGGCTGTCAGGCGTTAGGCGTTAGGCACTAGGTGCTAGCAATCGAGGTTAATGCCGAAGATACATGACCGTTGGCTAACTTACAGCTTTTAGCTTAATTGTTTCACGTGAAACAATTTTTATTTGTTTTGCTCAACCAGTTTATTTATCATCTGAAAGCTGTAAGCTCACACCTAAAAGCTATCCTTGCCCTTGGAGGGAATTGAACCCCCATCTCACCCTTAGGACGGGTTTGCTCTATCCGTTGAGCTACAAAGGCGCGATCATTACTTATTTGATATCTAGTGTCGTAAAATATATTAAATTCTTCAATCAAAGCAATTTCAAAGCGAAGCTTAGTATAAAAAAGAAAAGCCGCTTCGTCAAAGTTCATATCCCTCCTCTTAACTTAAGAGGAGGCTTCGACCTGAGCTCAGCCGAAGGTTAGGAGGAGTTAAAAAAAGAAAATGGTTATGAGGGGTAACGCCTGATTCAATTTTAACTCCCTCATTCCCTCTTATGCTAAGAGGGAGGTCAGATCGTCCCGCTCTCTTGACGTTTTGCGTGGCATGCGGCAATATGCGTCTCACCTATGCCCAACAAACACGCGGCCATAAAAGATTTGCGTAAAAATAAAAAACGTTCAGCTAAAAATGCGCGCATGAAGACGCATACTAAGGCGCTCATGGCTCAATTTAAAGTTCTCATCAAAGAGGGAAAAAAGACGGAAGCTAAAACCCTCGCCCCAAAATTACAACAGGCTTTGGCTAAGGCCGCAAAAACAGGCGTCTTTCATGCCAACAAGGCTCGACGTAAAATTTCTTTTCTTTACAAAAGCGCGGCGGCTTCTTCTTCATCCCCATAACCTCTGCGCTGACAAAAAAAAGCGAGCAGTGTGTGAGCGAATTTCTCTTCCAAATTTTGAGAGGGAAATCCGCTCATTTTTTTTACCATGTACGGATGCAAACCATCTGTCACGCGATCGCGTACGCGTAGCGCCGCGCGACTTTGTGAAACGAATAAACTTAAAAAAGGAGCTGGCAATATTTCTTCGTGTAAAAATTTGTATTGATTGGCTTGCCCACGAAGATAGGCGTCCGCATACATGTATACGGTGGGGGATTCCATGGAAGACATGATATCTGCCGTGCCGCCGGCCGCTAACTTCATCAGTTCATTCACCGCATACCAACTGTCTCCTTCTGTTGCCTCGGCAATCATTTTAACCGCGCGAACATCCCTGATCTCCATCCTTTGAGCGACTTTGTCTACCCAATCATAAAAAGCCGCGCCCATCTGTTCCGGAAAGGCATATTTTATAATTTTGACATTTTTTTCAAACGGTTCGAGGCTCACGGCTGCCGGCGCTTCATCTTCCACGCTCACCACAATCACATGATCAGAATCTCTTGCTAATGTTTTTGCCAAAGCCGCTTGTTTATTTTTTGGACACTCGCCGATCAAATTGCTCGTACGCAAAAAACGATGTGAAGAAAATAAACTACTGGTGTTCGCGCGCTCCATCACTTCATCAACTCCCTTTTTTCCAAAAGACACATGTTCCACGCTTGATCCGGAAGGATCATATTTTTTCTTAAACGCATCTTCCAATTCCCGCGCCTTTCCTTGCGCGCGAAAAGTGTCAGAGCCGATACAGAGGATCAACATGTCATGGAGCATGGAGCATGGAGCATGGATCGTCAAACAGAAAATGAACCACCCACCTCCCTCATTCCCTCCTTCGTAAGGAGGGAAGTCAGATCCGATCAGAACCCTCTCCTTACGAAGGAGAGGGTAGGGTGAGGTTGGGGCGATGAGGAAAAGTATTTTCCTATTCTCAAATTCTTAAGAATTTGAGAATAGTTATTGGTACGGACAAAAGAAAGGGGGATTGACAATGATTGTTGTTTTATGTAAATATCAACGCACACAACGAGGAGGTGACCTTTGACACCAAGTTCAGACCCAGCGCCCTCCGTTAATGCCATGACGGTGTTGATCGGAGAGATCCTGGAGGCAGTCAATTACGTCTTTCCGCTCGTCCTTGACGAGCTTCCGCAAAAGGAGCGGTGGCGCAAGGGTGGCTTCCTCTGCTGCAAGCATGGAAGCGCCGACAACGAGCCTCCGATCCTGCTCTGCAAGGTCGGATCCATCTATCATCCGGGCAAGGCGCAGGAGTATTTCCGTTTCGCCCAGGAGAAGGTGAATCGACTCTGTAGCAACTTCGAACGCGGCCACGTCTCGAGCTGGCAGAGCCGCGACGAGACACGTCTTCGCTACGGCGGTGCCATTCGCGCAGCTGGGCTCTACCTCTCGTTCTCCGGTCTCCCCGAGAAAGCCGATGAGGCGTTCTGCCTCCTCATCGCCATGTGGCTCGAATGGCTCGACGAGGCGGGAGCGCGCGATATCGCTCGCATCAGTCGCAATCGTTTCTTCCTCCGCCTGCCCGAAGAGGCTGTGTCTCTTATCGCCTGATCCGTTCGTTCCCCTCATCACGATCCTCAATTCACGAGGGTCTTTTTTTCTTCAAATTCTTTTTTTCCCTCCCTCCACCCCTCCTTGTATAGCTGAAGTGCATCAAGATTTCTGCAGGGGCAGGTGTCTGAGCCCACACAAAAAACCAAATGATGGTGGGCGAGTTCTGCCACAAAGAAATCTTGATGCGCTTCAGCTTATCTTCTCCATCTCCTCCCAATTCTTCCCCGCTTTTACATCAACAACGATGGGCACGCCGATTTTTTCTACATGCTCCATAATATCTTTTAAGACTTTTGCGACCTGCACCACTTCTCCTTCCGGCACTTCAAACACCAACTCATCATGTACTTGTAAAAGCATTCGCGTGCGTGATGAAATAGCCGCTAGTTTTTTATGAATCGCGATCATCGCGAGTTTCATCACATCCGCGTCCGTGCCTTGCACCGGCATATTGATCGCCATGCGTTCTGCCTGCGCTCGCACCTGATGCAACATCGAATGAATTTCCGGAATATAACGACGACGGCCAAACAGCGTCTCCACATATCCGAGACGATGAGCCAGCGCTTTGGTTTGTTCCATGTATTCTTTGATGCCGCTGTACACCTCAAAATACGTCTCGATAAATTTTTTCGCGTCGACAAAAGAAATATCAGCAGCGATAGACAACCCTTGCGGCCCTTGTCCAAAAATCAAACCAAAATTGATCGCCTTCGCAATGCGGCGCTGATCTTTGGTAACCTCATCTTTTGGAATCCCCAAAATCGCGGCGGCCGTGGCGGCGTGAATATCCTCACCGCGACTGAATGCCGCCAACATTTTTTCATCTTTCGCCAAAGCTGCCACCAAACGCAGTTCAATCTGCGAATAATCGCATGAAAGAATGACGTTTCCTTTTTCCGCGATAAATGCGCGCCTGATCTGCCGCCCGACTTCCGTGCGCGCCGGAATGTTTTGCAAATTCGGCTCGGTCGAAGACAGGCGACCGGTCGCGGTCACGGCTTGGTTGAATGTCGTGTGCACTCGCCCGCGCGCGTCCGCGAGGGTCGGCAAAACTTCAACGTACGTCGAAAGAAGTTTGGAGAGTTCGCGATGTTCCTCGATCAATTCTATGATCGGATGCAACCCGCGCAATTTTTCCAACTCGGATGCGGCCGTGGAAAAAGCGGTTTTACCTTTTTTGATTCCCTTAGATGCAAGTTTTAAATCCTGAAACAAAACTTCTGCCAGTTGCGATGGGGAAGCCGGATTAAATTCCCGTCCCACCAATTTCATCATTTTTTTTTCGAGCGTTTGCCTGCGAGTCGTCATGTCTTGTAACAATTCCGCGAGATAGGGCTTGTCAATCAAAATTCCGTGGTGTTCCATATCACGCAAAATCGGAATGAGTGGCAATTCAAAACGCTCAAACACCGATTCAAGCCCATCATCTTGAAGCGATTTTTGAAGAATTGGATGGAGACTCATGATCGCTTCCGCTTGTTGGACGGCTGATGATCCTTCCAAAAGTTGCAACGACGCGTAACGTGAAGCGATGGAGGGCAGATCGTGATTGCGTTCACCGGCGCTCAAAAGATATGCCGCGAGCATGGTATCAAAAATCCAACCGGCAACCGTAAAACCAAATAGTTCGAGCGCCGCCATCTGCGCTTTGGCATCATGCGCAAGTTTTGGGATCGTCGCATCCGACAAAATGTCGCCAAACGCGAGAGACAGCTCACGATGCGCTTTCAAAAAATGTGTGGGCAACAGATAAAACTTTTTCTGCGTACCAAAAATGATTCCATCAACGGTTTGCGCAAACAAAGAATCCGCAGCGCCACGCGCCACATGCACAAGCAGGGGACTCGCTTTGCGCATTTCCTCAAAAGCCTGACGCGCCTCATCAACACGATCGAGACGAATCTCTTCGTGATCAGTTTTCAATTTCCGCATCTCCCCCTTTCGAAGGGGGAGCAAGAGGGGGTTGGAGCCATCGGGATGGGACGATGCCGAGCCAGCGATTCTTTTCAACAACGTCTTAAACCCCATCTTCATCAAAAATTCGGTGGCAGCTTCTTGATCCATCGGTTGTGTTTGTCGATGCGGTTTCCAATCAATCGGCACATCTGTGACGATCTTCACCAGTTCAACGATCTTTGGAATATCTTTTTCCGCTTCCAGCAACCGCTCACGCACGCGCGGCTTCATGTCAGACTTTTTTTCGTGCGCCGCTTTCAAAATTCCGGAGAGATTTTGAAAATTTTTCAACAATTCCGTCGCGCCCTTTTCTCCGATCCCTTTGACGCCTGGAATGTTGTCAGACGGATCGCCGCGCAACGTTTTGTAATCCAAAAATTGCGCCGGTGTCAGATCATACTGCCGTTTGACCTCGGCCTCATCATACAAAACCGTGTCAGTCACACCCTTCTTAAACGCCATGACCGTAATGCCCGGCTGCACCAACTGCAACGCATCACGATCACCGGTCACAATCACCACTTCCCATCCGGCCTTCTTTGCTCGCACCGCGATCGTACCCAAAAGATCGTCCGCCTCATATCCATCCAATTCCACGGAATCAACACCCAAAAGCGACAGGCCTTGTTTGAGCGGGGGAATTTGCGCATACAACTCGTCCGGCTGTTTTTCTCGCTGCGCTTTGTACTCCTTAAACACCTTATGCCGAAACGTCGCCGCCTTCGTATCCCAACACGCGACAAGAACATCGGGCTTCTCATCATTCAACAACTTCAACGTGACCATGAGCACGCCATACACGGCATTCACAACCATCCCTTCAGGACTCATGAGCGGCGGCAACGCATGCCACGCGCGATGAAGGAGCGCGTTGGCGTCCAGAATGAATAAACGAGGCTTTTTCGTCATGGTGGCATTAAAGCACAAAAACATCAAAGCAGAAAAATATTTCTCTGCAAAAGATCCCGCCTGATTCCTCCTCTTAGCTTAAGAGGAGGTTAGGAGGAGTTAAAAACGAAAAGGGTTATGCGAGGTAACCCTGTTTAATTTTAACTCCCTCATTCCCTCTTATGCTAAGAGGGAGGTCAGAGATCTATCCAGAAGTTTGACTTTCCTCAAAAACACTTTAAGCTATCCCCATATGCCACCATTTGAAGTCCCCTTTGATCCAAAAGAGCTGGAAAGGTTACGCCGAGAGCAAAACCCTAGAAAATATGGTCCGCAAGATCGGCCTCAACCGCAACCGGAAATTCAACAACATGACCATTGGACAGAGCGTCGACCAGAAATACCAACGGATCGACCCAAACAAACTGACAACAACGTCACCATTATTCAATTCGGACAAACGATGGAAGAGGATGAGCCAATGGGGGACAAAGACAATCGAAGAAACGAAAAATAAAAAAATGCGCGGCGTGGTAGCCAAGTGGGAAGGCAGGGGTCTGCAAAACCCCTATTCGCGGGTTCGATTCCCGCTCACGCCTCCATCAAAAAACACCCCGAGTTCATCGGGGTGTTTTATTATTCCTCATTCTTAATTCTTCATTCCTGATTCTTTCCTCATCGCCAAAGCCCGCTTATTCCATTGCGTTTTGCCATCGCCCATTTCCACGATCTCTATTTTTATCATCGGTTTATAGCCAAACTGGCGCATATCCACCTTCTTCTCCATCCACACGTCAATGCGCGGACGATATTTGCTTCGATCATTGTACTTCGAGTTCATACGATCATGCACCTCGAAAATCTTATCGCCAAACAATTCCGGAATCTTGACCTTGGTATTGAAGGGAAGAAAGTTTGCCGCAATAATGCCATCATGCGTGGTGGATCCGTCAGCGGTAATAAACGGATCACTGTCACACTCCTCAACAGAGGATGTGTAGGCCGTGGCATCAACCGTATGCGTGGCGGGATTGATCTTGGGTAGGTTGTTCATGACCAATGGCGGGATCACAAATCCACGTAAAGGCACGTTGGCCGCTTTTACCGGCAACCCAAAACCAAAAGACAAAAGCCCGAACGTCGCGGTAAAAACCACGGTCATCAATCTCTGTGCGAGCAATGGATAATAGGTGAAAAGTTTGTGGGTCATAGTTCGATAAACTCACTATAATAGTGGGCCAAAAGTGATTCGTCCTATCTGGACGGGTTTCATTTTTGGAGCTAAAAGAGTACCATAAAAATCGCCTTTTGTCAAGGGTTCAAAGTCAAAAAATAGCTCTATAAAGCCAAAATAAATCCATGCCCTACTATAAAAAAACCGTGCGCTTCCAAAGCCAAAGGGCAAGAAGCGGCTCACGCTTCAAAAAAGTGCATAAAACCATAGGAAAAACCCTCCTGATCGCCTGTGCGGGAATAGCAGTTTTAGGTATCTTCTTGTTTGCTGTCCTCGCCACATGGATCAGCCGAAGCCTGCCGAATCCAAACACCCTGCTCGAACGCAACATTCCGCAGTCCACCAAAATATACGACCGAACCGGCACATACCTCCTATTCGAGATCCATGGTGATGAAAAACGAACTCTGGTAAAAATTCAGGACATTCCCGACATGGTGAAATACGCCACGATCGCGGTGGAAGATAAAAAATTTTTTGAACATCGCGGCGTCTATTGGAAGGGAGTGCTGCGCGCCATTTTCGTCAATATTTTTCAGGGAGGGTATCGTCAAGGGGCTTCCACGCTGACTCAACAACTCGTAAAGAATGCTTTACTCTCGCGTGAACGCACCGCCTCTCGAAAAATGAAGGAGCTGTTGCTCGCGCTCCAAATCGAACGCGTCTATCGCAAAGATCAAATCCTGCAACTGTACTTTAATGAAATTCCCTACGGCTCCACCATCTATGGAATAGAATCCGCGGCACAAACGTATTTTGCCACCTCTTCGCGAAATCTGTTGCTCGATGAAGCGGCCTTGCTCGCGGCCATCCCTCAAGCGCCGGACACTTACTCTCCGTATGGCACGGGTTCACGCGGCGACAACCGACCTCGCCTCGTGGCTCGTCAACATAAAATTCTCGATCTCATGGTAGAGCAGGGTTATGTAACCAAAGAGCGAGCGGACGAAGCGAAAAAAATCGATACCTTAAAAAAAATCAAACCAAAAAACTTCGGCGATATCCGAGCGCCGCATTTTGTGATGCATGTCCGTTCCTTGCTCACGGAAAAATATGGACAGCACGCCGTGGAAGAAGGGGGGTTAAAAGTGACCACCACGCTTGATTGGGACAAACAGCAAGCGGCCGAGACGGCGGTGACAAAAGGAGTGGAAGCGCGCGGCAAACAGTATCATTTTACCAACGCCGCCTTGATTTCTCTTGATCCGAAAAATGGCCATATCGTTGCCATGGTCGGATCCAAAGATTTTCTCGATGCCGAACATGACGGTCAGGTCAACGTCACCTTACGGCCGCGACAACCCGGCTCAAGCTTTAAACCCATCGTCTATGCCGCCGGTTTTATGCGCGGCTACCTGCCGGAAACGCAGCTTTGGGACGTCCAAACGGTCTTCAGAACCGATGTAAAAGACTTTGAACCCCATAACTATGATGGAAAAGAGCGGGGACCCGTCTCGATCCGCCAGGCTCTTCAAGGATCGCTCAACATCCCCGCCGTTAAAATGCTGTATCTGGTAGGTGTTGGACGCGTACTCGACTTTGCCGAGTCATTGGGATACACCACGCTTAATGAACGTAGTCGTTTTGGATTGGCGCTTGTCTTGGGCGGAGGAGAGGTCAAACCGATAGAACATGCCGCGGCATTTGCGGCATTTGCGAACGAAGGCTTGCTTTATCCGACGGCTGCCATTTTGAAGGTCGAAGATTCTACGGGAAAAATTCTGGAAGAATGGACGCTCCCGACTCCAACCAGGGTGATGGAGCCTCAAATCGCCAGGATCGTTTCCAGTGTCCTATCCGACAATGAAGCGCGGGCGTCGATCTTCGGAGCCAAAAACTCTCTCACCCTTCCCGATCGACCGGTCGCGGCAAAAACCGGAACCACCAACGACTACCACGACGCATGGACCGCCGGATACACCCCAAATCTTGCGGCCGTAGTGTGGGTTGGAAACAATAACAATCAAGAAATGAAGCGCGGTGCCGACGGCTCAATCGTCGCCGCCCCCATTTGGCAAGCCTACATGCGTGAAGCGACAAAAAAACTTGCCAAAAAAAACTTTATCCCTCCGGATCCGTTGACGGAAACCAAACCCGTTCTCTTGGGACAAATCTTTGCCCAAACGATTCTCGTTAATCGCTCAAACGGCAAACGAGCGACGAGTTCGACTCCTCCGGAACTCATCGAAGCGCGAACCTTTTATCAACCGCACTCCATCTTACAATTTATCGACAAGGATGATCCCGCAGGACCGGCTCCCACCAACCCGGCACAAGATCCGCAGTATGAAAATTGGGAACACGCGATACAAACATGGGTAGAAAAAAACAGCTGGCATACGACAGACACAGCCGCAATCCCGACAGAATCAGATCCGAGCGAACCTTTACAAACAACGAGCACGCAAGGAGTGTCCTCCACGACGATGAATTAATTTCAGATTCCTTCTCTCACCATAAGAGGGAGGACATGCATGAAATTCGGGAATGACAGACGGGCGGCTAGCCACATGCTTGACACAACCTAAAACCGCCCACAGACTCCCCGTGAGCGGTTCTTTTTTTTCATTCCGCATTCCGCATTACGCATTACTCATTACGCCTTACTGCCTTATCGGCATCACGACGTACTGGAAATCTTCTTGGCCTACTGGTTTTATGACCACCGGACTCATGGCATCGATCATCTGAAAAAGGACGGTGTCGCTTGTCATGGCTGCCAGACCATCTAATACATATTTGGAATTAAGCGTCACTCTGTTCACTTCCTGACCAGCAGCGACTTTGAGCGTCGTTGTATGGCTTCCTGTACCGGTGTCTGCCGAAGAAACTTTGAGGAGTCCTTCCGGCGCGAGCTCAAAATGCACATCAAACAATCCTTGGCGCGCAAAAAGCGCGGCCGCTCGAATAGCCTTGGTGAGCTCGCCTCGGGGAACGGTAATCACGGAACGAAACTGGCCCGGAATAATCTGCTGATAATCGGGAAACGACCCTTCGATCAAACGAGAAACAAGCTCCACTTTGCCAAAAGTCAACACCAGCTGACTATCGGTAAGCAGCCATTCCGCCTCTTCCGGCATGGCCAAATCATCGCTGTACACGGAAAGAATGCGTGAAATCTCAACAATGGCGCGCGCCGGAACAATGCAGCGCATCTCCGCTGAACCGCTCCCGGAAGAAAGCGGGACAAGCTTTTCCGCCAAGCGATAGGAATCAGTGGCTGCCATCACCAGATGATTCTGACCGGCGCTCCCGCCATGAAAGAAACAAGCGACTCCTGACAGCTCCGGACGCGACTCTGATGTGGATACGGCAAAAGACACCTGGCCGATAGCCTGACGCAGTTTGACGGCGCTCAAGCGATATCCGCCTCCTTTGGTGAGCTTGGGAATCAACGGAAATTCCGAAGCCTGTATCCCTTTGATTTTTGTCGATTTTTCATCTGCGCACACCTCCAAAATATCCTCTTTTACGACAAGCTCAACCTTTCCGGAAGGAAGGAGTGAAATATAATCTAAAAACAGTTTGGCCGGAACGGTAAATTCCCCCTCCTCTTCCACGCGTCCTCTTACCGAGGTTGAAACAGCCATTTCCAGATTCGTCGTAGAGAGGGTTAAATTTCCTCCATCGGTTTTAAGAAGAACGTTGCTTAAAACAGGAAGGTTTACATTTTTCCCCGGTAGGTGACTTACAAGCTGGACTCCCTGCAAAAGATTTTCCTGTGTACATGCGAATACCATAAATATTTTATTTATAATTAAAGGAGTGGGAGTAGTAGGGGGTGTGAATTGTTTGGATAAGTTTAGAAGATGGCTGAAGCATTGAGAATTCTTCTTTTTGTTTTACACAGGAGCTGGGGGAAAAAGGCGGATGAGAGGTGGAAGAAAGATCGTGCGTTTTGCATGTGAGAGTTTATCCGGAAAGAAAGCAGGGTTCTTCCACACCCTTACCCACAAGCAAAACTAGGCTGAACGCGAGGTGCTATAGAGGCGTTCTCGAATCATGAGCAGATCGCGCTTGAGTTGTTCGTCCTGTTTTAAAAGATCGGAGATTTTTCCGCAAGCATGCATGGCCGTGGTGTGGTCTCGGCCGCCGATATGCTCGCCAATGGCCGGAAAAGAACATTTGATTTCTTCGCGTAAGAGATACATGGCGACCTGTCGTGGAAAGGCGAAACGACGCTCACGGCTTTTGCATAGGATGTGATCCAGAGTGATGTCGTAGTGCGTGGTGACGATTTCCAACAGATGTCTTGGGGTGATGTTGTGTCTTGTCAGAGTGGGAATCAAGCTTTGCAGAATTGACTGCACGCTCAGGAGCGTTGGTTGCAGATTTTTGAACTGGTGATAGGCCACGATTTTGTTTAATGCGCCCTCAAGTTCACGAACGTTTGATTGAATGGCGCCGGCTACCGCGTGCAAAATTTCCGTAGACAAAGGATAGGTTTTTTCTCGTGATTTTGTTTGGAGAATGGCTACGCGAGTTTCAAAGTCCGGGATGGAAATATCCGCTGTCATTCCCCACTCAAAACGAGACAAGAGTCGGCTCTCCAAAGCCTGAATATCTTTCGGTTGGCGATCAGCCGTTAAAACGAGCTGTTTATTGTTTTGATGCAGGGTATTGAACGTATGGAAAAATTCCTCCTGGGTGCTCTCTTTGCCTGTCAGGAATTGAATGTCATCAACCAGCAGCACATCAACGGTGCGATAAGCATCTCTAAACTCATTCATCCGACCACCGCGCACAGATTGAATAAACTCATTGATAAAACGTTCAGAAGTGAGATACCGAATCTTTGCCTGCGGTTGGTTCACGGCAATATGGTGTCCAATAGCCTGGAGAAGGTGCGTTTTTCCCATGCCAACGCCTCCATAGAGGAAAAGAGGGTTGTAAACCTCGCCGGGTTTGGCGGCTACGGCAACACAGGCGGCATGAGCCAGCTCACTGTTTTTGCCAACGACAAAATTTTTAAAGTGATAGCGCGGATTGAGGCCAATATCCCGCGCCGAACCCGATTCGTCGGCGTTTACGCCGGAGAAAGTGGAGGAAGAAGCGTCGTGAAACGCCTCGACCGCCAGAGCTTCCAGCGGCAAGACCGTGGTATTTTTCACTTCAACACGATAGTGAACCTCGCGAACCCCTTGATTGGTGGTGGATCGCAAGGCTTTGATGATGGCATCGTGATATTTTTTTTCCAGCCAGGCTTTGGTAAAGGTGTTGGGGACAGACACGGTAATCCGTCCATTTTCAAAAGAACTGATGAAGGTATTCTTAAACCATGTCGTAAAATTCGCCTTGGATAGGGTGAGTTCAAGTTCACCGAGCGTTACTTGCCAAAGAGCGGGGAGATCCATAGTGAAGTTGGATAGAAAATGCAAAGATGGATGGGAGAAGAATCAACTCGTTGATAATTTCAGGAGAGCGTTAATCTGTCAAATATGTGGATAGACGGTTGATAACTATGCAAGATACCCACACCGGCGCATATTGCTAAAATTCGTGAGGAATGCTAGACTCATCATTAATTATGGCTACAAAACGTACCTATCAACCGAAAAAACGACGCCGTGCCAAGGTGCACGGTTTTCGTCGTCGTATGCGAACCAAAGACGGGAGGAAGGTTTTATCCCGCCGTCGTGCCAAAGGCAGGCATCGTATTGCGATAAAAACAGTCAATACCAGACGGAGATAAAAATGCTCTCCAAATCCGACCGTCTTCGTCGTGCGCGTGACTTTGCTCTTCTGTCACAAAAAGGCAGGGTTGTTTTTGGACCATTTTTTACGCTTCGTTTTCGGGTAAACCAACAGACAACCAAAGTCGGTTTTGTTGCTTCCACAAAGCTCTTCAAAACGGCCGTGGCACGCAATCGCGTTAAACGTCGGATGCGCGAGGCGCTGCGTTTGTTAAAATCCGAATGGCCGGTAAAAATGGATCTGCTTTTTATTTTGAAGCCGGACGTTCGAACCGCCGAGTTTTTTGATCTTCAGCAGTCTGTTCGTCGAACATTCACAAAAATTCCGGAAGCCCTGGCCCAACCGCCACGTCCACGACCTCCCAAAGCCAGAAAAAAAAGTTCCGTGGTGTTTCAGAAGAAGGAAGTATGAAGAAAGGTTACGGGTTTCAGGTTACGGGTTACAGGTTAGTGAAACTGCCGCGGCGAGTAGGTCAGCTTTTGATCGTGATCTATCAACGCACGATCTCTTTAGATCACGGCCCCTTGGCCAAATTCGTTCCTTTTCGCATTTGTCGCTATCATCCCACCTGCTCGGAATATGGGTATGAGGCGATTGGAAGATTTGGGTTGTTCAGAGGTTCGTGGTTGACGTTAAAACGCATCTGCCGCTGTCATCCGTGGAGTACGGGAGGGCATGACCCGGTGCCGGAGCGATAAATAATTCTTCATCAAAAAAACTCTTATCCGTTTATCGTATATACCCCAACGGATTCACGCGACGGCCGTTTATGATCACTTCAAAGTGGAGGTGCGTGCCTGTGGAGCGGCCGGTGGTGCCGGTCATGGCAATCACTTGACCGCGTTTGACGCGTTCACCTTCTTCCACAAACAGCTTGGAAGCATGGGCGTAAAGCGTTTTAATCCCGTTTTCATGATCCACCTTAACCATAAGTCCATACCCGCCGCTATTCCATCCGGATTTTTCAACAATTCCATCTTCGGCCGCGTAAATAGGATCGGTATAGTCACCGTCAACATCAAGACCCGTGTGGCGCCAACCAAAGTATTGGTTAATCGCGCGAAGTTTTGTTGGCCAGAGGAGCTTATTCTTTGCTACGGGGGTGCCTTCTATATCAGGAGGTTTGATGCGAACATCATCTCCGGAGTTGTTGAGTTCTTGATAAACATCAAAAGCCTTGTTGCGCACTTGGCTTAACGGAATGTTTGGTCGAACATTTGCCAGAACGCGCGGCTTGGCTAAACGCGGAGGTTCCGGCGGAATGCCACCGGGAACGACAATTTCCTCACCAACACGTAACGGATAGTTTGGCGTGAAATGGTTGGCAGAGGAAACGTCGTCTGTTTTTGCACGATACCGTTCGGCGATTTTTTGAATGGTGTCACCGCGTTTGACGATGTGAAGAAGTCCGGAAACAGGCGGAATTTTTAGACGATCACCGGGACGAATGATTGAACGACTGTTTAAGTTGTTGGCCCAAGCAACGGTTCCAACGTTCACGCCAAACTTTTTCGCGATCGCCGCCACCGTATCGCCGTCTTCCACTTGATAAATTTCGGTCGCGGTGCGCGTTGGGATGATACGCCCATCGGAAGAAAACGGTTCTTGTCCCTCTCGAACGGCGATGCTTCCCGGAATGGTCAAATCGGCGGGCGGTTGATTTTCGTCTTCATAATCAAAATCAATTCCGGGCAACGCTTGAATGGTATCGGATCCGAGATAGTTTGCATTTTTTATTGAGCGCTCCAAAGAGACCGGTTCGTCCACGATTTCGTTTTCTCCATTTGTCACCAGGGTATAAAGAAGGCTGTTTTGCGTGTCAGAGGCGGAAGCGTTTTGTGTTGGCATCTGGCTCGCAACGCTCATGACCGCTATCACGACCATGGCCGTGTGTCCAACATAACGATTGGTGAATAGGAGAAAAACAAAACCATGCGTGGAAACTAAAATGTGTCCAATGCGAATACGGAGGATAACGATGAATTTATAAAGAGGCAGGATGATCCATGCCAGAATCCAATACAAAAATGATCCGAGAACCGGAAGCAACGGCTTGATGCCGGCAGCGCATCCCTTGGCCGCCATTCGTGACGCTCGCAAGAGCGTGAGAGCGGCCTTAGTGGCTATACGGTGAAATAAATTTGAGTTTTTTGTAGGAATAGGTTGAGAGAGATTAGGCGAGAAGCAGCAAATACCCTAGCAAAATTGCACGCTTTTGTCAATCGTTAGCTGCCGGGTTGTCAAACAGAAGTTAGAATGTCCTCTTTCTAGGGAAGTTAGAATGTCCCTTTTAAGAGGTCACTTTTAAGGCATCCGCATGAAACCTCTGTCGCCAAGGGTGATCGGCTCGAGGCTTCGTGCATAGAGGCGGTAATTTCA
>JAUSEV010000008.1 GCA_030649995.1 Candidatus Uhrbacteria bacterium | reverse complement strand
GTCGATGTCTTGTTTGGACATAGCGAGAAGTGTAGTAGTCATTCTCTGATTGTGACACGGGAGCCTAAGACTCCCGTGACGTATCAGAAATGTGACATTCTAACTTCCCGCAAAAGGGACATTACAACTTCCGTGGGACACTCTCTTCCCTTCGGCACCTGCGCCTCATTCACGGACGGCCCCTCATAACTCTCCCCTGACATTTGAGGAAATCGTCTCCACGCCTCGCGATTGGCGTCAACGAAATCTTGTTGATCAAATAAAACTTCCGGCGATAAATTTTTTATGGGAAAATCCGGTTTTGATTTATGAGCGACTTGAAACGTGCCGTCTTGATTTTTTCCGACGATCATCAAATTTTGATACTCCAGTTCGGGATCGAGAGTCAATACCGGCGAACCAACATCAATCGGCCGTTTTGAATCCAGCATCAACAAAAATTCTTTGATGCATTGAAATCGTTTGAGCTGAATCTCCTCAATCTCGGTCAGCGTCTCCGCTTGTCGCCAAGAAAACCCCTCGCTTGACGGAGGTGTGCGCGCCATACGTTTATCCGATGCGTGAAATCACGGCTGCCAAAAAAACCAACTGCATGGCGGAACCGGACGCAAATGGCAGATCACCATGACGCCCGCTGATCAAATTATGAAAAAAGAAATGGAAACGATGAAACGCGCTCAAACCCTTTACGCGAAACAGCTCATACACGGCCACCAACAGATCCGGCAACACCCCTCCCGCGATCCCCATGGAAATCGCCAAGCGATGATCAAAAATTTTCGTATTGAAAATAAACATCACAAAAAAAATCGCGGCAATTCCATCTACCACCACATAGGCCACGGCTCGTTTAACTTTGGAGCCGGAAATAAATCCTTTATAGAGATTCAAATCTCCATGAGGAATAATATCACTCAAAAAATGCGAAGCCATGCCAAGAACAAACGCCGCGATCGGGTGGTTGGGTATTTGTTCGGCAATAAGCGCTCCCAGCGCGGCATGGGTGGTGATAAACATATAAGGTAATCGTTTTATTTTTAACTGGCCTGCCACGTGATGGCCTTACCCTTTTACTGGCCTGCCACGTGATCCCGCAACGCGGGATTTTACGTGGTAGCGGGGGGCGGATTCGAACCGCCGACCTCGGGCTTATGAGTCCCACGCTCTAACCAACTGAGCTACCCCGCCGCAATCCACAAAAGAGCAACGAGAGTCTATCAATTTTGCGCCAAACGGGCAAGAGAGGCGGTTTTCTTGGACCAGACAAAATTCATAAAAGCCCACGCGGTAAGGGCTTTAGCATCCTGAAAACGTACAAAATGATTTTCGCTTCCCAGCACCACGACGATCACCTCGTGGCCGCTCTCGTCCCGCGTGGCTTGCGCCAAACAAAAACCCGCCTCCGGCAGCGAACCGGTCTTTCCGGCCACCACGCGATACGGCTGTTTATTCAAAAAAGACTTTAATAAAAGGTTGGTCGTCTTTACTTGATACATCCGACCATTCACTCGACCTTTGATTTCGATCTCCTCTCGCGCGGACGCTTCGCGAATTTCCGGATAGGAAAGGGCGGCGCGCAATGCCATAGCCACATCCTCCGCAGAGGCTTGATTATCCGCGCCCAAACCAACCGGATCGGTAAAAGTCGCATGCCTCATCCCGAGAGCGCGAGCTTTTTCATTCATCGCGCGAACAAACGCCTCTCGAGAACCGGTCGAACGCGCGAGCACATTGGCAGAAGCGTTTACGGAACCAACGAGCAAAGAATGCAAAACATCCTGTTTGCTTAAACGTTCATGAATCGCAAAAATGGATTTGCCTTCGTGCGGATCATCTTCCGGTAAAATCTCGATTTCTTGTTGCAAGTTCGGTTTGGTGTCAAGAAAAGTCATGGCCGTTAAAAGTTTTGTGAGACTTGCGACGGGATACACTCTGTCCGCATTCTTACGAAACAACGCTTCCCCGCTCGCCACATCAACGACCACCGCCGCTTTCGCCGTCACCTCCATGCCATAGGCATCGGCATTTTTTTTGATCGGCGGCAAAACAACCGGAGCCGCATATTTGGCAACCGGAAAATTGTGTAAAGAAAAAACAGGAGGCACAGGCTCCTGAATCGCTTGAAAAGACAGGAGGCCGACAAGCGCGATCAATGATTCGGCGAGCATAGGATGGAGAATAGAAAAAAGATATAGGAGAATGGATTTTTACTCAACCGATCAGAAACCCCCTATATCCCCCTTATCAGGTGGACTTTCTTAAAAACCCCCTGTCGAGCACCGCAAGGGCGCTTAGTGAACGAAGCCGCTGTCGTATGCGAAGTGGTGTTTGACGATGAGCCAAGGCCTGATATGCCCTGAGCGGGCGAAGAGGAGTTCACTTCGCAAGGCTGAGCGAGACTTGAGCCGCCTCGAGGAGCATAGACCATGGGCGTCCTGGGAGTACAGAGGGGCTAGACGAGTAGCCCCTCTGTAAAAAAGAGTTAAACTTCCAATTTTGTTTCGACCGATGTAGGGGGCGCTTCTTGTAATTCCGCCAGCGCTTGTTCAACCGTGGAGTTGGCGTGCAGGCTCTCAAAATCAGGAAGTGATTCCACTCGATCCGCACCGAGATGTTTGAGAAAGTCGAGGGAAACGGAATAGAGTGGTTGACCAAGACGACTGTCCTCACGCATCTCCACCAACCCGCGCGTCATCAGGTTGCGCAAAATGAGAGAGCATTGAACGCCGCGAATTTGTTCCAACTCCGGTCGCGTCATGGGTCCGCGATACGCGAGGACGGCGAGGGCCTCGAGCGAGGGTCGCGTCAATTCTCCTTGCGTTTCGTCTTTGACGGTGGCGCGTACAACATCCGCCACTTCCGGTCGCGTCACCAGTTCGATTTCTTGGCCGTGCATGGTGAGCTGCAGAGCGCTGCCGCTTTTCTCAAGGCGATCGTGCAGAGCTTGCGCGGCTGATTTGATCTCTGTTTGATCAACCTCACATAACTCGGCCAATCGCTTAAACGAAAAAGCCCGCGCCGCGGTAAAAAGAATGGCCTCAATTTTTGCCTCAAGCTTCATACGTCAATTGAATTTCTTGAAATAAATCTTTTTGTTCAACTTTCACCTGTCGTTGCTTCACGAGCTCGAGCAACGCCAGAAATGATACCACCATTTCGGATCGATCGTGAGCCTCGGACAAAAATTTGTGAAAAGACGTCTTCAAAAATTTACGGACACGGCCAAAGAGCTGCGCAATTTTATCTTCGATGGTAATGGCGCGTGCAATCGCCGCCTGTGGCAGAGCGAGAATCGGCTCCAAGCGACGAATCACAAGAGCGTAGAGCTCTTGAAGAACGCCGGCCGTCACTCCTGCAGGCGCGATAAACCCCACCTCCATATTTTGTCTGGGCCGACGCACGCGACCGTAGGAGCGTCGATTGGTTTTTGCCATCTCTCCCAAACGATTCGCCGCTTCGACAAACGCCTTGTACATGCGCAACTGTGTTTCCAAGTCCGGTCCCTCTTCCAATTCGGCATCATGCAACATCGGAAGAAGCGCTCGCGATTTTAGATAAACCAATTTGGCGGCGATCACCAAAAAATCCGCCAACTCTTCCGGAGGAATTTTATTTTTGCTCTCGCGCACGAGCTGCACGAACGGCTCCGTGACCTGCAGAAGTGACACGGTTGTGATCTCAAGCTTGTCCGATTCGATGAGCTGCAAGAGTAAATCGAGTGGACCTTCAAATTTTTCAATTTTAATGGTGTAAGACATGGGGTGATAATTGTCATTGCGAGAAGTCTGACGACGAAGCAATCTCTGTTCGGTCGGAGATTGCCGCGCTCCGTTTCACTCCGCTCGCAATGACAGTACGACTTTCTACTTTTTAATCTGAATATGCGCCTCTCTCAACCGTTTCTCCTCGATCTCCGACGGCGCGCCCATCATCAAATCCCGCGCGTCGCCGGTTTTGGGGAAGGCGATCACCTCGCGAATGTTTTGTTCATTCGTGAGAATCATCACGAGACGATCTAAACCCGGACCGATCCCGCCATGAGGCGGCGCGCCGTAGGAAAAAGCTTCGAGCATGTGTCCAAATTTTTCTTGAATATCTTCTTCCGAATGACCCAGAATCTCAAAAACTTTTTTTAAGGCGTCCGGTTCGTGGTTACGAATACTGCCGCCGCCGATCTCAAATCCATTCAACACAATGTCATACTGCGTCGTCAGAATATCCCCGATATTTTTTTTCTCCATGAGCCACTCTCTGTGTTCCGGCTTGGGTGCGGAAAAAGGGTTGTGACTGTATGTCCACCCTCCATCTTCCGCTTTTTCAAAAAAGGGAAAATCCACCACCCATGCAAAGGCAAGCACATTTGGATCATTTTTGTCTTCGCGCAAATCCGGTTTATCATTTCCATATTTCTCCATGGCTTCTTTATACGTGAGCCGCGGAAACGGTACCTGTTGAATGCGTTTATGCGGAGTGACGGTTTTAATGAGCTCAACATACAACTCCTCGATTAAGCTCATGACGTCTTCACGTTCGACAAAGGACATTTCCAGATCAAACTGCGTGTGTTCCGGCTGTCGGTCACCGCGCTGATCTTCGTCGCGAAAACAACGTGCCATCTGAAAGTATCGTTCCATTCCGGCCACCATCATCAACTGTTTAAACTGTTGCGGCGATTGCGGAAGGACATAAAATTTTCCCTGGTGGAGTCTGGCCGGAACAAGAAATTCACGCGATCCTTCCGGTGTGCCCTTGGTTAAGTACGGCGTTTCGATTTCAACAAAACCGTTCTTGTGAAGAAAGTCTCTAAAAAATTGCGCCACACGATCGCGCAACACCAAATTCCTCTGCATCCGCTCGCTCCGCAAATCCAAATACCGATATTTGAGACGCACCTCTTCGTTGATCGCTCGCGTGTCTGAAGTGAGATCAAACGGCGGTGTTTTTGATGGATTATAAATCTCAATGTCTTTGGCCAGCACCTCGATCGTGCCGGTTGGTAAATCTGGATTGATCTGCTTTTCTCCCCTTGGTTTCACGACACCTGTAACGGCAACGCAGTATTCCGAGCGCAAATCCTTCATGGCTTCCTGACCGCGTGATGACAATTCCGCCGGAACAAGCACCACTTGCACCATTCCTGATCGGTCGCGTAAATCAATAAAACCCAGTTTACCCATATCACGCCTGCCATGCACCCAGCCTTTTAACAAAACTTCTTGACCAACGAGCTTTGTTGTCTCAATGACGGTAGAGCGTTGCAGCATAATGACATGAAGCATGAAGCATGAAGCATGAAACGTCAAACCGCTCTCCGAAGACCTCCCTCTTTTCTACTTCACCGCCATCTTCAAAAACACCGACGCGGTCTCGCCTTTTGCATTTCTCGCGCGCACTTCCAATTCACCTTTTGCGAATGTTCCCGGCGCAAGCTTAAACGTTCCACCATAACTCGATTCGACATCGCCAATCGCGTCTTGAATTTTAAGCGTCGCCACTTTCATCGAACCCCGACTCCCGACGGTTCCCTGTGGAATCACATAAGCGTCCACGCTTTGGGCTCCGGAAATCACAGCCGTAACGGTTATCGAACCGTCGGCGGCAACTCGATAGCTGCCATTTTCAAATGGCGCATTTTCAAGACTCACGGACGAAATAAGCGGAGCGTCGACCGAGGAGCGCGTGGCGCGTTGATCAAATGTCTCTCGATCGGCCGTTGTCAGCTGCCAATCATTCATCGCCCACACGGCAGACGGCTCGCAGTCGGTGCGGCTCTCGTTCTTGCACGCCACAAAACGCTGATACTCGTTCACGACTTTCCGGCCAAGCGACACAGGCACAATCAGCATCAACACAAAAACCAACACCCCCAACCAAATCCAAATCTTGATCGCCGTGTCCGGATATTTTTGAAAAGTGGTGGAAGGATTCATACGCAGACAGTGTACATCTTGATGCGACGCTTGACAAAATTCAAGGCTCCAGCCGATTCATCAATCTCGGAAAGGGAATGGTTTCGCGCACGTGATGCAACCCACAGATCCATGCGACGAGACGTTCGAGACCCACACCAAAACCGGAGTGCGGGACTGAACCGTATTTGCGAAGATCGAGATACCATTGGAACGCCGCTTCCGGCAATTTGTGTTCACGAATGCGCGCGAGGAGGCGATCGTAATCATCTTCGCGCTGCGATCCCCCGCTCACTTCCCCATACCCTTCGGGCGCGAGCAAGTCGGAACAAAGCGCGCGTGACTGATCAGCCGGATCAGTCTTCATATAAAATGCTTTGACCGCTGCCGGATATTTCTCAACGAAAATTGGCTTGTCATATTGTTTGGTGAGAAGCGTTTCATCATCCGCGCCTAAATCATCTCCGGGTTTGATGTCACTCCCCATGTCATGCAATTTTTTGATCGCCTCGGCATGGGTGATGCGATAAAACGGCGGTTTGATATTTTTGAGAGGCGTTTGATCGCGTTCCAAAATTTTTAATTCCCCCTGACAGCGTTCCAACACGCGCTCGACGATGAATGAGATCAACTGTTCTTGAATCTCCATGTTCCCTTCGTGATCCACAAACGCGGCTTCCGCATCCATCATCCAAAATTCCGTGAGATGACGACGCGTTTTTGATTTCTCTGCGCGAAACACCGGCCCAAAATCAAACACGCGACCGAACGAAGCGATCGCCGCTTCGAGATAGAGTTGACCGGATTGCGAAAGATACGCCTTACGTTCTTCAAAATAATCCATTTCAAATAACTCGGTCGTGCCTTCACACGCGTTTGGCGTCAAAATCGGTGCATCAATTTTACAAAAATCATGATCGCGCATCCAATCATAAATCGCGTAAATAATTTCATTGCGAACTTTCTGGATCGCCCACTGCGTTGGCGCGCGCAACCACAGATGACGGTTATCCAACAAAAAATCCGGACCATGTTCTTTTTTTCCAATCGGATACTCATCGGCTTTCTGAATCAATTCGACAGTCGTCGCTTGCAACTCATACACTCCTTCTTGTTTTGGATGCTTGCTGACCGTGCCTGTAACAACCACCGATGATTCGATAGTCGCGGACGAAGCCGCCTGCCAGGACACATCATCAACCGATGACTTGACGATAACCGCCTGCGCAAACCCAGACCCGTCGCGTAACTGCAAAAAAGCGATGGAACCGCTCGAACGAACGTTATACGCCCAGCCTTTGATCGTCACGGTTTGTCCGACGAGAGAGGAAAAATTTTTGATGAGATGCATAGGCGGTAGGGTAGAATGATTCTTCAAGCTTGTCGAGGAGCCCTACCCCACCAACGCCATCACCGTCGCAACACCGTGTGGTTCGGCTGATAGTGGCGTGTGCTCCAGTGCTGCTTCGACCGTCGAGCTTACGGTTTGAAATAATTCCAACGACGCGGTCAGCCCTAAAATCTCTTTGAGAGGACGCGCGCGTAAAAAACGCAGCACACGCAAAGTCAACGGATGGAGTGATGGATCAAATTGCGGCGCATATCCCAACACGTCCAATAATTTAAGACTGGCACCGGCTAAAAGCAAACGGCTTCGTTCGGAAGACGGTTCTTCGGCGGAAGCCTCTGCCAAATCCACGGTTTCTTGAAGAAGATAAAAGATGGCGATATCGCCAGCTTCAAGATGCGTTAAACGATCGATGAGATGGACGAGCGCGCCGGCGATGGCGAGCGTGCTCAACCGCTCGCGCAACGCCAACCGCGGACGCACGAGTGTTGCCACGGCTAATTTGTCGAAGGAACTTCCTTTGGCGATCATCACTTCCACTTCCGAAAACGGTTCCAAATGACCAAGTGCCCTCGAACCAAATCGTTTTCCCGCTCGCGCCACAGCCACCAATTTTCCATGTCTCGCTCCATACATGGTCACGCGCACATCATGCTCACGAAACGGTTCGGTTTTGAGGATGATAACCGTATCACGGAGGTACATAGGCGCTAGGTTATTAGGCGCTAGGCTCTAGCTAGTAACTAGCGACTAGAGCCTAGCTGCCTGTCCAAATAACTTTGTAAAATCGCCGCGGCAGCCAAATCATCGCGCTTGCCACGCTCCCCCATCTCTTTGACTTGCGTCGCCGCGAGCGCGGTTGACCATGTTTCGTTTTCTTCCTCTATCGGCAGACCTAATGTCGCTAATTGTTTTGCAAATTGACGGATCTCCCTGGCCTGATCCGTTTCGCGAGTTTGATCGTGAAGCGGCCGAGGAATGCCTATCACCAAACGTTCGACGCGTTCCTGTTTGATGATGTCGCCCAGACGATGTAACACATCATCCATATCTTCATTCACAATCACGCGCCACGGACTGGCAATCTTCGTTTCCGTATCACCCAAAGCAACACCGATCCGCACGCGACCATAATCAATGCCAAGAATTCTCATATGTATCTTGACAAGCTTACCTCAATCTATTGCTCAACTCAAATAAAAAAGCTATCCTGTCTTTATTCTTAATTCTTTCAGATGCTCCATGATTCATGCTCCATGATTCATGACTCACCCTATGAACAAAGCTGAACTCATTACGCAAATCGCCGACCGAACCAATGTTACCAAAAAACAGGCTGAAGATATGATCGAAGCTTTTGAAGATATTGTGACCGCGACGCTCGTCGCCGGAAGTGAAGTCGTACTCGCCGGTTTTGGAGCGTTTTCCTCCAAGACGCGCAAACCTCGCGCCGGTGTCAACCCTCAAAATCCAACACAAAAAATTCAAATTCCTGCGGTCACGGTTCCAAAATTCAAAGCCGGCAAGGGACTCAAAGACGCGCTCAAAAAAACATCACCAGGAGCAGCTCCAGCGGCAACGGTCTAAAAACCCCCTCAATCCCCCTTATCAGGGGGAGGTCAATCCTATTCTCCCCTGACAAGGGGAGTTAGAGGGGTTTCAGAAATTGACCCACCTCCTCAAGAACATCCGCGACTTTTACCAGTCGTTGTTCTGTTTCCGCGCGAGCTTTCCATTCCACGGATTCTTCTTTCAAAGTTTTTTCGGAGATGATCAAACGCAACGGCAAACCAATCAAATCCGCATCCGCAAATTTTTCGCCGGCTGATGAATCCTGGCGATCATCCCACAACACTTCCACGTTTTGATTGGTAAGTGTTTCATAGATTTCCAACGCGGCTGATTGAATATGCGCTTGCCTATCACGATCTTTTGATCCGAGAGAAATCAAATGAATGTGGTATGGCGCGACAGACTTTGGCCAGATGATTCCACGTTCGTCATGCGAAGCCTCGACGATCGCACCTACGAGACGTGTCGTGCCGATGCCGTAACAACCCATAAAAACTTTTTGGCGTGAACCATCTTCCAGCGACACTTCAAAATTAAATGGTTCGGAAAATCGCTGTCCAAGATCAAAAATATTTCCCGCTTCAACGCCTTTGGTCATCACAAGCTCGCCTCCGCATTGTGGACACCGATCACTGGCTTTGTAGGTTGCGATCTCACTGTTTTGCGCAAAGAAACATGACAAACAGGCCAAGATCGTGTCCTCGCCAGCCGGGGTGATGATCTGAAACTCATGCGATAACTTTTTTGTAAAAGCTCCGCCGGATGCCTCCACCACTTTGGCATCAAGTCCGCAACGTGAGAATGTTTGAAGATACGCCTTAATCGCGCGCTGATAAAACGCTTCAAAATCCTCTTTGCTCGCATGAAAGGAATACATGTCCTTCATCCCGAACTCGCGTCCGCGCAACACACCGCTCTTGGCGCGCAGCTCATCACGGAATTTTGTTTGAAGTTGATAGACGGCGACCGGCAAATCTTTATACGATTTCACAAACTGCTGAACAAGCGGCGTCACGATCTCTTCGTGCGTGGGACCGAGTGCGTATTCTTTTCCGGAACGACTCGGCACCTTAAACAAGTCGTCCATAGAATCCCATCGCCCAGTCGTGAGCCAGCCTTCTTTCGGTTGCAAAGCGGGCAAAAGCACCTCTTCCGCGCCCAATGCGTTCATCTCTTCTCGAATGATGGTGGAAACTTTTTGCAAAACTCGCAATCCCAAAGGCAACCACGAATACACCCCTGCCATTTCTTGATGCACAAACCCGCCCTGCGTCAAAAATCGCGCGTTCACGGATTCGGTGTCATGCGGCGCGGTCTTGGATGTTTTGGCAAATGATGTGGAATATCGCATAACAGGATGAATCATGAATGATGAATCAGGAATCGTCAAACAAAAATCCCGATAAGGAATCGGGATGGGAGCGAGAGACAAAAAAAGATCAACGGCGGAGAGAGCACTTATCGATGTGGTGGTCTTGACATGCAGCGCATCTATTCACCTTGTACCGCCCCATGGCTGGTCCACGACGCGGTTGAAGCCTGTACGCGTTCAACGCCGCGCCGCAACAAAAGCACTTGGCTGGGCCACGAGAACGAGCCGGCGCCGCATCCTGTTCTTCCGAATGCTCTCTACCGACCCCTTTCTTCTTCTTTGGTACTTCGGTTTCCACTCCATCTCCGATGGACGGACCCTCATCCATGTAAAATCGAGCGGAGCGCGCCTCTCGATCCGCCCGCCGATCATCCTCATCTCCCTCATCTCTCATGCGACACCTCCTCTCGGCAATACGAGTACTCTCTATGTACACCCTAAGATGGTAGATGGGCAAGAGCTTAAACAAACACAAAACCGCCTATGAGGCGGGTTCGTGTGTGGTGCGACGGCTGGGGGTCGAACCCAGGACCTTGGGCTTAAGAGGCCCCTGCTCTACCAGCTGAGCTACCGTCGCAAGTGAGGAACAAGCGGAAACCGTAGGTTTACGTTTGTGATGATAAAAAAATTTGAGCCATCAGTCAACCTTCCTCCATACAACTCATGTTTAGGACTTGTCAGTTTAGCCAAGGTTGGTTATCCTATCGACCATCAATCATTCAAGGGCGTGTAGCTCAGATGGTTAGAGCGTTACACTGATAATGTAAAGGTCCCTGGTTCGACTCCAGGCACGCCCACCATAACATAAAACCCCATGATGGGGTTTTATGTTATCCGAATAATTCTTTTTTCAAACGTTTTTTTACATCCACACCCTGCTCTATGAGCAGCCCTTTAACCGTCTCTATGAATCCGGGGGGGCCGCACACAAAATAAAATCCTTGAGAAAAATCTTGCATGTGACGCCTCATCATCTCTGCGTTGATACGCCCAACCTCACCCATCCAGTTGGCCGGCGCTTGCGAGGTCAACAAAAAAATGGGACGAAAAGCCGGCCACTCTTTTGCCATCCGTGTAAATTCTTCAAAGTACGCCGTCTCTTCTATCGTCTTATTCGAATAAAACAGTATCACCTGTGTCGCCGAACGCCGCAACCATAAGGATCGAATGATGCTGCGTAAGGGGGTAATGCCAATGCCGCCGGCGAATAAAATAATGGATGATGCTTCCGCCGGAATCGTGAACACCCCAAACGGCCCTTGAATACCGACGATGTCATCAGGAACGAGCCGTGAAGCGCGTTTGGTAAATTCTCCGTACACTTTAATCCCCAATTCCAATTGTTCGCGTGATTCATCCGGAGCCGAGGCTACGGAAAAAGCCGCTCTCCCCCAAGCCGTGCCATCCGGATTCAGCAAGGAGAGATACACCCACTGGCCCGCGAGAAAAGAACCCATCATCTCCCCCGCTTCCGGCGCCAATCGTAACGTAAAAGTCTTTGGCGACTCCCAGAGTATTTCTTTAACGCGAAAACGCCGCATCATCATCAATAATTTTGGATCCATATTTTTTACACGATGGGCGTTCCATCATCATCTATGACTGTAATGGCATTTGTCGGACACGAACGCGCGGCATCAATGATCGCCTCCCTTGCATCATTATCTATTGTTGATACACCTGATGACTCGTCTGTCGTCTGCTGTTTATCTGTCACATGGATCACTTCCGCTTTTCCTTCCATATCTAATTGAAAGGTCTTCATAGCCAGCGCCACACACGACGCGGCTCCGATGCAAGCACTTCGATCAACAATGATCCTCATAGGCTCTAGGCGTTAGGCTTTAGCGATCCAAATTGAGAAAGCATGACGTTTAACATTTTCATCACTTCTGTCAGTAATATGGAAGTGGGGTCATAACTCAATTGATTCGTATGAGACAACCGTTTAGCAATCTCGATTTGAGTCTCAAGTTCAGCGCCCGAACCATACGCAATGAATAAAAACTGCCGGAATTCTTTTTGATGTCCTCTCAATTTTCCTTCTGCGATATTAGAGGGGATGGAAACAGCAGCCCGTCTCATTTGAGAAGTTAAACCATAAATTTCTTCTCGTGGAAATCCATCCGTGAGTTGATAAACTGCCACCACTAAATCAATGGCTTTCTGCCAAACCTTTAAATCCTTATAGGTGTTCATGCCTCATGATCTAGTGCCTAGTGCCTAGTGCCTAACGCCTCCCCTGGTAAGCTGCGATGGCACGATTGATTTCCGCCTTGGCCTCTTCGACGCTGCCGAATCCATTGATGACCACTTTGTCATACTTAGCCTTCTCAAGTTTCTTGATCTCTTTGAAATGAATCAACAGCTCTTCACGCACATGCTTGGGAAGATCGTCCACACTCTTTACCTCATCAAAACGCGGATCGACTTTTGAGACAGGGACGGCTAAAATTTTATTGTCACCGCCTTTTTCGTCGGCAGTCTTGAGCATGCCGATCGTCCGCGCTTTAACGACACAACCGGAAAAGGTCGGATAAGTGACGAGCAAACACACATCAATCGCATCGCCGTCGTCCGAATGTGTTTGTGGAATAAAACCGTAATCGAACGGATAAAACATCTGCGAGTGAAGCACGCGATCCAACGTAAAATAACCGCCTTCCTCATCATACTCAAACTTATTCGAACAGCCTTTGGGAATATCCACAACGACATGAAAAGTCTCGGCGTCTCCCGACGGAATTTCGTGATACAAATTGGTGCCTTTCATAAGGAAGAATAAAGAATAAGGAATCAAGAATAAAGAATTGAGAATTGAGAGGAATGAGGATCAAAGCTTAACAAATGCCTCCTCTTGAGGCAAGATGGCGATGTCTATGCCCGTGCCCGTTCCCCCTCATGCAAAAAAAATCTGCCAAACCGCCAACTTGGCTGTGTATGAATGGCCGCAAAAACTTTATGATGGTTCAACCGCCACTTTTGATGCCGCTACGAGGCCGGACACCGTGGCCGTTATTCCGTTTTTAGATGCAAACACGATTCTCATGACAAAACAGGATCAACCCGGTCGCCCGACTTTTTGGGACGCGCCTGGCGGGTGCGTGGATCTCGGGGAATCTTTTGAATATGCGGCGACACGTGAATTGTATGAGGAAACGGGATATCGAACTCAAAACATCATGGAGTGGTCCGCGCATAAACATCAAAGCGTAGTCCGTTTTGAAGAACGCATTTTCATCGCAACCGATCTGCAACTCGATTCCTCTTTCCAATCGCATGATCCCGGAGAAAAAATAGAACTTATTCCTCTCTCATGGGAAAAAGTTCTTGATCTATGTTTCCACTATCAAATAAGACGACCCCTGCTCGCACTCACATTGGTGAATATGTATTTTGATGCGACGCAAAAAGAAAAATGGCTGGCGTTTCTCGAGGGACGCGTGATATGAAGCGATCCATCAGCATTTTTCTTTGGATTCTGATGGGCGCTTGCGCGTCGGGGCTTGCCATCGGTTATTTTTTACATCAAGCGAATGTTGATCGAGAACGATTAAGCCGAAACATGAGTGACGCGGAACGTCAACTGCAAGAAATAAAATTCAACAGTCAAAAACTCGCGGAAGAGGCAAACCGAAAAATTGCAGACGCTTCTGCGGAAATCGCAAAAACGCAAGCGTTAATAAAAATCTATCAGGAAGCTCGGGAGCTGCAAAAACCCGACTATCGTACCTTGCGATATTGGAAAGAAACGATTTCTCCGAGCTTGGGCGTGGCAATCAAATATCCTCCGATAGCCTTTGTCGATCAGACGGATCCGAATATCCGTTTGGCGAGCCGCAACGCGTCTTCTGGCGAAGATATATGGCTTACCGTGCAACGGTATGACCCGCGTCAAGAACACATCTCTCTGCAAGGCTGGAATAACGCCACTTCCGTCCATTTTATCGCCGGAGATCGTCTTTTTACCGGCTGGAAAATTTTACCCTCATCTTACGTTTTGCGAGTGCAATCATCTGCAACATCCACACATCTCATCATCGCTCACTCAAACCCGCAAATCAGCGACGAACGACTGTTTGACACCCTCTCCACCATCAATTTTCGTCCATGATCCTCACCACACGACTTTTGCATTGGTACGATCGTCATGGCCGCGATTTGCCATGGAGAGGCACGCGTGACCCCTATCGAATCCTCGTAAGCGAGATCATGCTACAACAAACGCAAGTGCCGCGAGTGTTGTTGTTTTATACAAAGTGGCTACGTCGCTTTCCGTCATGGAAAATATTGGCACAAGCGTCGAATGCTGACGTTATTCGAGCTTGGGCAGGACTCGGTTACAATCGACGAGCGTTGATGCTGCGAGATATCGCGCGCCATGTCATTAACCGCGGCGTACCAAAAAATGAAAAAGAGTGGCTCAACTTAAAAGGCATCGGTCCATACACGGCCACGGCGCTCGCGGCATTCAGTCTCCATCATCAAACCTTTCCGATTGATACGAACATTCGACGCGTAGCCGGTCGCCTGCTCCTCGGTCGCCCCTTTCCATCTCCGAGCGATGATGATCGTCTCCGCCATCTGGCGACTCGCCTACTCGCCTCCTCTCCTACTCGCTCCTTCGACGTTCCCCAAGCGCTGTTTGATCTGGCAAACGCCAACTGCACCAAGCGACCGACATGTATAACCTGTCCGATGATAAAGCATTGTCTCGCGGCGAAAAAATTTTTATCCGGCAGCGTTCGTGTACCAAAACGCACGACGATAAAAGCCAACGAAACCATCCATCCCGGAAAAAAATATCCGGATCGGATCTATCGTGGACGAATCTTAAAACGGGTACGCGAAACATCGCAAGGAATCTCTTTACAGGCTCTCGGCCATCTTATTGATCCGACGTTCCGTCCATCACAAGATCAAACATGGCTTGCAGCTATGGTCCATCGCCTCAAAAAAGAGGATTTTCTTGCCATAAAAAACAAAAAAATCCGTCTTGGTTAAACGAGCCTTGACAAACACCGAAAAATAGGTTCTACTTTACGCGTGCGCGAGATGCGCCTATGGGAGGAAGTCATGAATGCCCGATGGTTGGAGCGTTTTCTGGTGCTGGTGGCGGAAGATGATCCGGACACGCTGGAAATCTACGAGGCATGGCTTCCGGAGGTGATCGCGCCGATCGTGGGTGCCAGAACGGTTCAGATATTGTCGGCGCCGACCATCACGACCGTACTCAAGTATCTGGATGACCACGCCCGAGGACGATGCTCAATCGATCTGTGCCTCCTCGACGGTAACCTCCCATTTGTGCCTAACCGTCCTCCGGTTCCCACGACAAGCTTGGTGCCGTACATCAAGCATCTGGGGATACCGGCCATTGCCGCGCCCGGAGACGCTGGACGCGCCACGGAAATGTTCGACGCCGGTTGCATCGCGAAATGCGTCAAACCGTTCGGCGCGGAAGAACTGACCCTCATCCTGTAATCGTTCCTCGTCTCACGAGACCCCCATCACGGGTCTCTTTTTTTATTTTGATGCCGCCGTCCTAAAAAGATAATCCCTTATAAAACGCTCTTTGATGTAAAAAATAAAATGAGGTATTCTGCTACAAGCGCGGAACTTTACCAACCTGTTTGGGAGGGAATGCCATGAAAACCGGAACCGTGTTGGTACTGTTGGTGGAGGATGATCCGAGAACGTGGGTACCCATGTCCCTCTTGCTCATGAACGAGTTCTCTTTCGAGATTGATCGTCCCGTTGATGTCTTGCTGGCCGAAAGCCTCGAAAAAGCCGAACAGTTGGCGCGCGAACACCTCTCCACGATCGACGCAATCCTCATGGATGGAGTGATCGTCGGAGGAACCACGTTTAACCTCATCCGGTTGATTCGTGAGCTCGGTTTCCGCGGACCCATGGTAACGTTCTCCGGCGAAGAGAGAACTTTTATTGATCGCATGATGGCGGCTGGTTGCGATGTGCGATTGAGGAAACCGATCGACTCGCAAGATCTTTTCCGCGTGCTCAAAGCGCGGTTGAATGCCCCGACCGTCCAAGCCGAACCGCCGGTGCTACAGCCCTCATCGTCCCTCGTCTGACCGACCCCCTCGCGGGTCGTTTTTTTATCTTAATCCCCATTCTCAAACAATGTCATCGCATTCTCGGACGTGATGCGCGCGATTTCTTCGATCGTTATCCCTCGAACTTTCGCGACATGTTTTGCCACTTCCTCAACATACGCCGGTTCATTTCTTTTGCCACGAAATGGCACCGGCGCCAAATAAGGGGCATCCGTTTCCAATAACAGCCTGTGAGCGGGGATGCGCTCGATAGTGCGATCGATCGCCATTTCCGGATCACTTCCTTTTTTTGATGGAAAAGTCGCGATGCCATTGACCGCAATGTGCAATCCGAGATCCAAAAGCGGCTTGGCTTCCTCCCACGTTCCGGTGAATGAGTGTACGACGCCTCTGATGTTTTGACCGGTGGCGATTTCTTTTTGAACGATTTCCGCCAATCGTCCCAATGCCTGACGGCAATGAATCACGAGCGGTAAATGTAATCGGTGAGCCACGCGAACATGCGTGAGAAATTCTTTTTCCTGCGCCTCGCGTCCCGCGCGATCATCCTGTGACAAACGATAAAAATCCAAACCGGTCTCGCCGATGGCCACCACTTTTTTTGATGAACGCGCCAATGCTTCCAAACGCGTTTCATCGACTTGATGTTCGTTCACGACCGCTCCTTCGGCAGGATCCTGAAAATCCGATGTCACATGTTCCGGATGCAATCCGACGGTAGCCCACACATTCGGATGATCTTCGGCAAAACAGATTCCGCGCTCGCTGTTCCCGAGTGCGGTGCCGATGGTGATCCCCCAAATATCCCTCTCCAACATCCGCGCGAGGACAGCGTCGCGATCCTCGTCGTACGGAGGGAAATGAAGATGGCAGTGTGTGTCAACGAGAAACGGGCTCACAAAAAATAACCCAAAAGAAATTCAAACGTTTTTTGCACATAACGAGAAACGATCGAGCCGCTTAACCACGCCACGAGCGCCGCATCAAGACGAAGAGTCACGATCAAATAGACGCTCGATCCTACAAAAACGATTCCTTCGACCAGACCAAATAAAAACCCTAAAAATTTATCCACGCCGGAAATGATCGGTAACTTAGTAATGATTTTGAACACCACATTCACAAGTCCAACCAGCATGCCGATCAATCGTTCGATGAGGAAGAAGATGATAATGAAAGCGATGAGCTGCGCCAAGCCGGCGCGTCCCGGCATAAAAAGCGCGATGATCGCTCCCAACCATGGCGACGTGGTACGGGCAATCAAAAAACCGATGATCGAGCCGAACACCTGACCGATGGTAAGGATGGTTCCGCGTTTCCATCCAAGCACGCCAAACCCGATCAAAATCAAAACAAGAACCAAATCAATCCAATGCATATCTATTATGAATCATGAAGCATGAAGCATGAAACGTCAAACTTCATTTTCCTCTCCTTACGAAGGAGAGGCTAGGTGAGGTCTCGGAAGAAAAGGTTACGGCAATCTCGGAAACAACGGCTCCGGTTCGCCCAGCGGTTGTCCGGGTATGAGCCCTCCCCACTGCAAGCCTTCATCCCAACCTTTTGATAATTCTTTTTCTCTGTCCAGTCCCAACTGCGCCCAAATTTTTTCCGCCGTCCCGGGCATCACCGGATACACCATCCACGCGTACCAACGACACGCTTCAAGGAGATCATAGAGAATTTTTGCCACAGCAAGCGGATCCGTTTTGATGAGCTTAAATGGTTGTGCCTCTTCTATGGTCTTATTCGCGCGAATAAGACCTACCCAAATCGCCGCGAGCGCGCTATCGCATCGGTGCGAGGCGTAAGCGTGATTCACGGCCGCGCACAATTCTTCATTCCTGATTCCTGATTCCTGATTCATCCCCTGCGGCACGGCTCCATCAAAATATTTTTTGCTCATGGCGATCACGCGATTAACGAGATTGCCAAACGTGTTTCCGAGATCCGACTCGTACCGTTCTTGTAATCGCTTCTCGGAAAAATCTCCATCCTCTCCAAACGTGATCTCTCGCAACAAAAAATATCGCAACGCATCCATTCCATATTTCGATGCAAGGTCGCGCGGATCAATGGCATTACCCAGCGACTTGGAAATTTTTTGTCCATCTATGGTAAAAAATCCATGCGCAAAACATTGTTTAACGAGCAACGCGCCGCCATCTTTATTTTGAAGTAACGGATCACTTTTTGCCGCGCTCATCATCATCGCAGGTAACAGCGCGCAATGAAATTTGAGAATGTCCTTGCCTCCCACCCAAAAATCCGCCGGCCACCATTTTTGAAACATCTCTTCATCCGTCCCATATCCGACGACCGTCAAATAATTCAAAAGCGCGTCAAACCACACATAGATGCGCTGACTCTCGTCGCCCGGCACGGAAATGCCGACGTTAAGCGACTTAGCTTCGCGACTGATCGAAATATCCGCGAGATGATCTTTCACATAATTGCGAATTTCATGCCGCCGCGATTCCGGTTGCACAAAATCCGTTTTTTCAATCAAATCCAACAAGGCTTGGCGATAGTTCGTAAGTTTAAAAAAATAATTTTTTTCCTTTAATCGCTCCAAATTTTTATTCGGATGCAACGGGCACTTATCCTCCACCATATCCGTTTCAGTTTTGAATGCCTCGCATCCCACGCAATACCATCCTTCATATTCACGAAGCTCAATATCGCCGCTTTTTTTGACGGCGTTCCAAAATCGCTCCACGCCTCTTTGATGGCGCTCCTCGGTCGTACGAATAAAATCGGTAAAGGCGATACCCGAATCCTGCCAAGTCTGTTTCCAAACTCCGGCCATACGATCAAGATACGCGACAAGATCTTTCTCCCCCGCCGCTTCCATGGCCTGAACATTTTTTTGACTGTTCTCATCCACTCCCACGGAAAAAAACACGTCATCTTTTTTCAAACGATGAAAACGCGCGAGCGTATCTGCCACGATCGTCGTGTACGCATGACCGATGTGCGGCCGATCATTCACGTAGTAAATGGGGGTGTTGATGTAGAATTTCATAGCGGACCAATAATCACCACAAACTCTCCTTTGGTGCTTGTAGCTTGCAACTGTTTTTGCACTTCGTCAATCGTGCCGCGATACAACGTCTCGTGCATCTTGGTGAGTTCACGTCCGATGAATATCATGCGTGTATGATCGATGGTGCTGCTCAACCCTTCAAGGGTCTTTAAGATGCGATGCGTGGACTCGAAAAAGATGGTCGGCGTTTTGCGTTCACTCATCTCTCGAAAAAGCGTGACTCGTCCTTTTTTGTGCGGAATAAATCCGACATAGGTGAACTCATCCATGGGAAATCCGCAAATGGAGATGGCAGCCGTCAAAGCCGACGGACCCGGAATCGGTTCGACTTTCAATCCGATCGAAAAACACGCCTCAACGAGTTTGCCTCCAGGATCATTAACCCCTGGCGTGCCCGCGTCACTCGCATAAGCGATGGATTCTCCAGACCGTAATCGTCGCAACACATTCTCGATGATTCTCGGCTGACTGTGTTCGTGCAAACTTATGAGAGGTTTCCGAAGCTTCAAATGCGCGAGGAGTTTTGAGGTGACGCGCGTATCCTCGCAAGCAACGGCATCAACCTCGGACAACACACGCGCCGCGCGGTGCGTCACATCCTCCAAATTGCCAATGGGAGTAGCGACGATAAAAAGGGTTCCGAACATGTTTGATGTTATAACAAGTTTTGCCAAAATTGACGAGGGTGATTGAGTCCTGCGCGTTCCTCTGTCATACTTTGTTTAATATGTCCCGTACGCGTTCATTTGGTTGGATGATCTTGATCCTACTGCCTTTGTTTGGTTTTGGTTGCAAAACAGACTCAAACGTCAAACGACCGACAACATCCGTCGATCGTTTGCCTGTTGTGACGCAACAACCCATCACCAAACCTCCGGTCACTCCGCCACCTCCTCCATCTGCCACGGCAACATCACCGGATATTTTGTATTTGCAACAGGTCATGCGTAATCTCTTACAAGTCAGAAGTTTTCGTGCGGCGATGATGATCCCTGATCCGCAAGGGACGGTAACGGGGGAAATCGAATTCGTGCGGCAAACGGGACTGCACGGCACGCTTCACCTCCCTCTTTCCATCACAAGCGAGGTCTATCTCATCGAGAAAAAAATTTATTTCCGTACCAATACTTCCACGTGGGTTGATCTCACCGCCACGCCGGACGGCCAAAAAGCTGCCGAACTCTTTCGCTCCGCTTTTTCATTAAGTGACAAAAATACCAGTCTCCCTGTGTCCGGTTCAGCCAAGATGATCAGCATCACCGAAGACCCAAGTCCGTGCAAGCTCTACACCTTTCTCCAAAATACTTCAGAAAATCAAGAACAAAAAAACGAAATCTGCGTGCGTAACGATCTCCCGATCCGATTACGCACCTTTACCGCACAAGGAGTTGTTGAGGTGACTTATCGCGACTACAATGCGCCGTTTGAGCTAGTGTCTCCGATCAAATAAACTCCCCCGCCGCAAGCGGACGGGGTATCACCCTTCAACCCAAATGCTGTCATTCTGAACGTAATTCGATGGAGTGAAGAATCTTCGGCTCCGATCGGTCGAAGATCCTTCGTTTCGTCGGACTTCACTCAGGATGACAGAGGATAACGCTAGCCAGAGCTGCGGGGTATTGACTCGGAGAAAAAACAAAGGTATCAAAAAATTTGACATTTAGCACTCTCTCGTATAGACTGCTAATGCCTATGTTACCCCAAAATTTTACCACCAAAAGCCAGGAAGCTTTACAGATTGCCCATCAATTGGCGCAGCAAAACGGTCAGCAATCGCTGGAACCGATTCATCTTTTTTATGCGTTACTCGAGCAGGAGGACGGGGTGGTCTCTGCCATTTTAAAAAAACTTGCGGTCAATATGGCGGAGTTAAAAACGGGAGCGGAACATCTTCTTGCCCGATTGCCGAAAATCGAAACCTCCGGCGCTCTGGCTCAACTCTATCTTTCTCAAGATTTTGGCAAAATGTTGCAAATGGCCGAACAGGCCGCGAAACATTTTAAGGATGAATACATTTCCACCGAACACCTGTTTCTGGCACTCGCTGACGCTCATGATGATATTGCCGCACTCATGGCAAAACACGGGGTGACCACGGACGGAATTTTAAAAGCGTTAAAAGATGTGCGCGGAAACATAAAGGTTGAATCGCCGGAACCGGAAAATGCCTATCAAGCGTTAGAAAAATATTCCCGCAATCTCACAGCCATGGCCAGACAGGAAAAATTGGATCCTGTCATCGGCCGCGATGATGAGATCCGTCGGGTCATGCAGATTCTGTTGCGTCGCACAAAAAATAATCCGATCTTGATCGGGGAAGCCGGAACCGGAAAGACCGCCATCGTGGAAGGCTTGGCGCAACGCATCGTGAGCGGAGACGTACCCGAATCCCTCAAAGACAAAGAGGTGGTGGCACTCGACGTTGGATCGCTTGTTGCCGGAACAAAATTTCGAGGGGAGTTTGAAGAGCGTCTCAAAGCGGTTATTCGCGAGGTGGAAAAATCCGCCGGAAAAATTATTTTGTTTATTGACGAACTCCACACGCTCGTCGGTGCCGGCGCTTCCGGCGAAGGCGGGTCGCTTGACGCATCAAATATGTTAAAACCGGCGCTCGCGCGCGGAGAACTCCGCGCCGTCGGAGCGACCACTTTGCAAGAGTATCAACGCCATATTGAAAAAGACGGAGCGCTCACCCGTCGATTTCAACCCGTCTATGTGGAAGAACCGAGCGAGGAAGATACCATCGCCATTTTGCGCGGCATCAAAGACAAATATGAACTGCATAGCGGAGTACGCATCACCGATAACGCGTTGGTTGCGGCGGTAAAACTCTCCGCACGATATATTACGGATCGCTTTCTGCCGGATAAGGCGGTGGATCTGATGGACGAAGCGGCGGCCGCGTTGCGTATGCAAATGGACTCTTTGCCGGAAGAATTGGACAAACTCAAACGCGAACTGATGAAATTGGATATAGAAAAGCGTGCTCTCTCAAAAGAAGAAGACAAGGAATCAAAAAATCGGCTCAAAGAAATTGAAAAACACATGGCCGAGGTGCGAGAAAAATCCGATCACCTTGAGCTGTCTTGGAAATCGGAAAAAGAACTCATTACTTCCATCCAGAATATCAAAAAAGAACTGAACCAGCTCAAAACGGAAGCGGAAATCGCCGAGCGTCGAGGAGATTTGGAAAAAGTTTCCGAGATTCGCTATGGCCGTATTCCGACCGTCGAAAAGGAACGAAAAAATGCGGAAAAAAAGCTCAAAGAATTTCAAGGACAACGCGGACTCTTAAAGGATGCGGTGATGGAAGAAGATATCGCGAATGTGGTGACGCGTTGGACGAGCATCCCCGTACAACGCCTGTTGGAATCCGAAGCGGACAAGCTCGTCAAACTTGAAGAGGAGTTGCACAAACGCGTAATCGGTCAAAAAGAAGCCGTACATGCCGTGGCAAATGCGTTGCGCCGTTCGCGTGCTGGCATTGGCGAAGAAAAGCGACCGATCGGATCATTCCTGTTTTTAGGCCCGACCGGCGTCGGCAAAACGGAATTGGCGCGCGCCTTGGCCGCCACCATGTTTGATGATGAAAACGCGATGGTTAGAGTGGACATGTCCGAATACATGGAAAAACACACGGTCTCGCGCATTATCGGCTCCCCTCCCGGGTACGTGGGATATGAAGAAGGCGGACAACTCACGGAAAAAATCCGTCGCCGCCCCTATTCTGTGTTGCTTCTGGATGAAATGGAAAAAGCTCACCCTGATATCTTTCATACGCTCTTACAAGTTTTGGATGACGGACGACTGACAGACGCCAAGGGGCGGGTGGTCAATTTCAAGAATACCATCATCATCATGACTTCCAACATCGGATCAGACGTTATTTTGGATTGGGGAAAGCGGCGCGGAGAAATCGGCTTTGTGGATGGAGAAGAAAAGACGCCGAAAGCGCATGAAGAAAAAATAAAAACGCAAGTGACGGACATGCTGCGCGATCACTTCCGACCGGAATTTTTAAATCGCATCGATGAAATCGTGATGTTCCACTCTCTCGTGAGAGAAGAGTTGGCAAAAATCGTCGAGTTGCAGCTCATACAGGTGATGAAGCGTTTGCAAAACAAAAAAATCACCCTCACCTTTACGGACAAAGCGAAAAAGTTGGTGGCGGAAAAAGGGTATGACCCGGCCTTTGGCGCGCGTCCGCTCAAACGCGCGATCCAAGAATTGATCTTGGATGAGCTCGCGCTCAAAATGGTGGAAGGAAAAGTTAAGGAAGGTGATGCGGTGATTGTGGACGCGACAAAAGAAAAAATCGTGATCAAATAAAAACTTGTAAAGATTTACGATCGTTGCTAGGATAACGCCCACAAATCGAAATACATCCGCACGGATCGTTGGTGTAGCTGGTTAACACGTCTCCCTGTCACGGAGAAGATCAGGGGTTCGAATCCCCTACGATCCGCCACGTAAAAGCCGTGCTTTCAAAGTACGGTTTTTTCGTTACGGCTCACGTGACACAGCCATAACAAAAAAACGTTTTATACCCTCCTCACCTCCACCAAATTGATATGTCCGGCTTCACCTAACGGTTCTCCGGCGACGACGATGATTTCATCGCCTGCGACGATTTGGCCTTGTTCACGCAGCGACTGTAATCCTTGCGATAAAAGTTCGGCGATGGTAGCGCAGAGAGGCAAATGAAACGGCCGCACCCCCCAGGAAAGATTTAATTGATGCAACACCTGTTGATTCGGCGTGGCGGCGAAAATAGGAAGTTCAGGACGAAAACTGCTCACGAGCCGCGCGGCGCGACCGGTCATGGTCGCGACAAAAATCGCTTTCGCGTGCGAGGCTCGCGCCAACACAGCCGCGACGTTCGACATCGCCGTCTCTTCATCCGCGCTTGCGATCAACCCTGCTCGCATATCATCATACGCGCTCGCTTCTGTCTCGCGAATAGTGGCAGCCATCACTTCTACGGTTTCGATCGGATGCGCACCACTCGCCGTTTCTCCTGACAGCATCGTCGCGTCCGTGTGATCGATGACCGCGTTCGCGATATCCGAGACTTCCGCACGCGTGGGTCGCGGCTCTACGATCATCGAATTGAGCATTTGTGTGGCGACGATCACCGGTTTTGCCGCGCGCAAACACTTTGCGATCAAATCTTTTTGCACGATCGGCACTTTTTCCGCCGGAATTTCCACCCCAAGATCTCCACGCGCGACCATAATCCCATCAACCGCCGCCACAATCTCATCGAGACATTCCACCGCTTCCGGCTTTTCAATTTTTGCGATAATGGCGATACCCGAATCCGCAATGAGCGTGCGCAATTCTTGAATGTCTGCCGCGGATCGCACAAAAGACAACGCCATCCAATCGACTCCTTGTTCAACCCCAAAGCGCGCGTCATCACGATCCTTGTCCGACATCGCCGAAATCGAGACATTTGAATCTGGCAGGTTCATCCCCTTATGCGAGGTGAGATGCCCGCCATCCACAACTTCACAAGTGATGTCCTGTCCTTGAATTTTGATAACCCGCACAGACAACAATCCATCATCCAACAAAATTCTATGACCGATTTTCACATCTTGATGCAACCGATCATAGGTGACCGGAAGTGTCTGCGGCGGACGAGCCTCGTCCGTTGTAAAAACAATCTCTTCTCCAACTTTCAACTCCACACCTTCTGCCGACAATTCTCCCACGCGAATCTTTGGCCCCTGTAAATCTTGCAAAATGGCGAGCGGCTCGCCGGTTTGCGCCGCCACAGATCGAATCATCTTGATGAGCGTCGCATGATCCTCATGCGTTCCGTGAGAAAAATTTAACCGGCACACGTTCATCCCCGCGCGCACCAACTCCAATAATTTCTCTTCCGTATGCGAAGCCGGCCCAAGCGTGCAGACAATTTTCGTGCGTTTGGAAATATCCATCATCTCCACAGTGTAACGCAAACCTGACTGAACCGAAACCCCCTCAATCCCCCTTATCAGGGGGAAGTCAGAAAACCCCCTGATAAGGGGGCAGGGGGTTTTCGGTGGGAAGGGTTATTTTTTCTTTTTCTTTTCTTTCTTTTTACGTTTCATCCTACGTTCGACGTGTGCTGTTGTTTTCCGCGGGGCGCGCAAGAGTCCGGCCAGCTCATCTTGAAAGGTTTTTACATCTTCAAATGATCTATAGACGGAGGCAAAACGAATGTACGCGACTTTATCAAAAAATTTGAGACGGTTCATAACCATTTCTCCCACATCCGAACTGCGCAGTTCGGATGTTTTTCTGCGCTGAATGTCTCGTTCAATGGCATGCACGAGAGAACGAAAATCCGCATCCGTGTACGAACGCTTCTCCAAAGCTTTTTTCAGTCCCCGCTCCAATTTTTCACGCGCATAAGCCTCGCGATGTCCGTCGCGTTTGACGACCGTCACGTCCAACAACTCCACCTCTTCCAAGGTTGAAAAACGATATTCGCAATGATCACACTCGCGTCGTCGGCGGACAAACGTCCCATCCGGGGAAAGACGCGAATCAATCACCCGCGAATCCGAATGATTACAAACGGGACAGTGCATATTCAGGCGTTAGGCTCTAGGCTCTAGGCTCTAGCTAGTTACCTAGCGCCTAGCCACCTAGTGCCTAAACTACATCATTTTCTTACGAATAAAAGCTGGTATCTCCAAATCTTCGTCGGCCGAGGTTGATTTTGCGGAAACCAAAGTTGGTGTGGGTAATGGAGCGCGCGGCGTAGGCGCGGCGTATTGTGGCGGAGCGACATGCGGCTGATGGTTGGCCGGTATCGAATCCGTTACGCTCGACGGCAGGGTAATGGACGCGGAAGCCGCGGAACGTTGCGGGGGTTGAAAGGAAACTTTTTCCAACGGCTCGGGAGCGGAAAATCCGCGTGGGGCAAAACCCCCTGAAGCAAAAGCGGATTTTGCTTTTGGCATCATCATTCGACTTTCAAAACCGGTGGCGATGACGGTGATGCGAACTTCGTCCTTGAGACTCTCGTCGATAATCGCGCCGAAAATGACTTTGGCTTGAGGATCGGCGGCTTGAGTGATAACTTTGGCGGCTTCCGATACCTCATACATCCCAAGATTAGAACCGCCGGTGATGGTAAACAAAATTCCTTTCGCCCCTTCGATGGAGACTTCCAATAAGGGTGACGCGACGGCCGCTTTGGCCGCATCAGCCGCGCGATTGTCTCCGTGTCCACGACCGATTCCCATGAGCGCGGATCCGCGATTGGCCATGATGGCGCGCACATCGGCAAAGTCCACGTTGATCAAACCGGGAACCGTGATCAATTCGGAAATTCCCTGTACCCCCTGACGCAAAACATCATCCACCATTTCAAAGGCATCAAGAAGCGCGGTCTTGCGATCAATGATTTGCAAAATGCGATCATTGGGAATGGTGATGATAGTGTCCACTTGTTCAGCCAGTTTTTCATAACCGCCGTCAGCGATGTTTTTACGCTGCGCGCCCTCAAACCCGAATGGTTTGGTGACGACCGCCACGGTCAGCGCTCCCAGTTCTTTTGCCACGCTCGCAATAAACGGCGCGGCTCCGGTTCCGGTTCCCCCACCCAACCCGCAACACACAAACACCATGTCCGCGCCTTTTAATGTTTCTCGAATTTCGTTCTGCGCTTCTTCGGCGGCGCGCAATCCCATTTCCGGATCCATACCGGCGCCTAAACCCCGTGTCACGGTTTTACCGATATGTAATTTATTTGAGGCCGGCGAATAATGAAGGGCTTGAACATCGGTATTCATCACCACAAATTCGACCCCTTTAATTTTCGAAGCGATCATCCGTTTGATGGAGGCTCCGCCTGAACCGCCAACTCCCACCACCTTGATCTTGGCGAACGTTTCAATCTCCGGTTTGATCTCTGGCATACGTTTATTGAATACAGATTGTATTCTTAATAAGGTTTACAAAATAAAAAGTTGATTCATTAAACGATTCATCCATCACAATACCCATCTCGAAAACAGAGGTCAAGAAAGTAGTCAAGAGCTGCCAATATGGAGGAGCAATTTCCGCCGTGCCAAAACTCGACTACATCTTAGCTTCCTGTCGGAAGCGTGCTTACGCTTTATTGTTCTCAGACACTTGGCACTGCGGAAGTCGCTCCTCCATATTGGCAAATAAAAAAGGAAAGGGGGAAAGGGAAAATTGAGCTAATAGACATTTCGTGTTGGTTTTTGTCCCTGTCGGAGAGCCAAATACCAGCTGGCGAGAGCCAGCTTTTTGGTGGTTGAAATTCCACGATGACATCGAAACAATTCTTTGAGGCGGCTGTTGAGTCCGCCCTCAA
>JAUSEV010000007.1 GCA_030649995.1 Candidatus Uhrbacteria bacterium | reverse complement strand
TTGAGGGCGGACTCAACAGCCGCCTCAAAGAATTGTTTCGATGTCATCGTGGAATTTCAACCACCAAAAAGCTGGCTCTCGCCAGCTGGTATTTGGCTCTCCGACAGGGACAAAAACCAACACGAAATGTCTATTAGCTCTCAAAGAACGTTTTTTGAAAATAACTCCGGATGGTATTTTACAAACCGGTACGCAAGCGTTCGTAAGATGGTGTCTGGCACGACAACTTGATCCCGTGAAGACATCCGTGGAGTACGAAACGAGCATGAAGAAATTTGATGCGTACAAAAAAGATGACCTGATCGATGGCTTGTATAAAATACAGCATACTCTTGCGCCTGTTTTTCTCGATCAGCTCTATTATCTCGATTTCTACAGCATCGAACGATTTGGTAAAACAAAGCTTGGCGAGCTCATCCTCTATGCAAAACAAAGCCAGAACAAGACCCTCATAAAACTGATCGCGGCAGATACCCATCGTCGTATTCTTGGGGTCATTAAGCGTTTCAAGATTGATGCCGTTGGATTTATTCCTCCCACGGTGAAGCGAGAGGTTCAGCTCATGAAAGAACTGGAGCGACTTCTCCATCTCGATCTGCCTCATCTCAAGATCACAAAGATCCGCACCCCCATTATGGTGCCGCAAAAAACTCTCGCAAAACTCGAAGAACGCATTGAGAATGCACAACAGTCGCTCGTGGTGGAAGAACGGAATATCTACCGTAACATTCTTCTGATTGATGATGCCGTTGGTTCCGGTGCAACCATGAACGAAGTCGCGGGACAAATCCGCGCGAAAAAACTTTGTACCGGAAAAATCATCGGCTTGGCTCTTACCGGAAGTTTTAGCGGCTTTGAAATCATTCAAGAGGTCTGATCCTCTCTGTTAAACCTCCGGATACACCTGATTTCCGTCTTCATCAAAAATTTTAATGGCTTGGACCGGACAGGATTGCGCGGCGAGTAAAATGGTTTCATCGTCCGCGCCTTTTTGATTAACCACATACGCTTTATTTTCTTCATCTAATTGAAAAACTCCCGGTGCTACCGTCACGCACGGCGCCGCACCGATGCAAAGGTCGCGGTCAACTTCGATGCGGCTGATCTTTAATGGTTTTGTGTCAGGCATAGGTCATATTCCCCTCCTAGCGAAGGAGGGGCAAGGGGAGGTATGCGCGGCCGATCGGAGGCATACCCCCTCTTTATCTCCCCCTTCGCTAGGTGGAGAAATCAACTCCCAAAATACTTTTCTTTATAAAACCGCAACAGTTGTTCAACCTCGGGAATACACGACGGATCACCGGTCCCGACTTTCGTTTTATGTTGGATTTTTTCGAGCGTGTCCGCTCCTTCCAGTACAGCTTCTTCAATATCGTGATCCGTGATCTTGAGCACCTTATCAATGATGCGGCCTTGCTCGACAATAATCTTGTCCGTCTGTTCCGTTTTTCTATAATAATCGTTGATGGCCGAGCGCAGCGCTTTATCACCCAACACGGAGCAGTGTACTTTACGATTTGGCAAGCCGCCAAGACGTTCCATAATTTGTTGCGGCCGGAGTTTTAGGGCTTCCTCCAAAGTCAACCCTTCATTTTCCGTGACCATGACCGAAAGCATGGAGGTCGAAGCGATGGCAGAGGCACAGCCAAACGTTTTCCATTTAAATTCCGTGATTCGTTCGACCCCATCGGTTCCTTTGTTGATACGCAGCCATACCTTCATGGCATCGCCACAAGCCGGTGAGCCGACCATGCCGAGATACGCGTCCTTGTAATCTTCTTCTCCATCAAGAAAATTTTTTGGATGGAAAAAATGATCCTTCACCGTATCGGTGTAGAACCACCCTTTTTCTTTTGTCGGGGCCACGACATCGCCTTTACGAGCGTCAGTAGTTGCGGGAGTGATTGGGTTCATAGGAGTTTAGTCGCTAGGCGCTAGTCACTAGGCGCTAGCAGGAGTTAATGATGATCGGCTAGCGCCTAGAGCCTAGCTACCTAGCGCCTAATTAAAGTATTTCATATCAAGATTTACGGGGCTCATTTGACGCAGACGCTCGACAATTTTTGGCATGACGGCGATGACGAAATCAACATCCTCTTTTGTCGTCGAATGGCCGAGGGAAAAACGGAGGGAGCCGTGTGCCGCTTCGTAGGATAAGCCGGTCGCTAAGATCACATGCGACGGATCAAGTGAGCTGGAGGCGCAGGCCGAGCCCGTCGAAATCATGATTCCTTGCGCGTCAAGATAGAGCATAGCCGCTTCGCCTTCAATATCCATAAAAGAGATATTCACGCAATTAGGCAGGCGATCAGTCGGATGTCCGTTAAAGCGTGTTTTTGGAATTTTGAGCAGACCCTCGGCCAAACGGTCGCGCAGCTTGATCAAACGTGCGTTTTCCGTTTCGCGATTTTCTTGCACGAGTTCAAATGCCTTGGCTAAGCCGACGATGGCAGGAACATTTTCCGTGCCGGAACGAATGTTGCGCTCTTGACCGCCGCCACGCATCAACGGTTCGATCTTGATGCCTCGACGAATATATAAGATGCCGACTCCTTTTGGTCCGTAGATTTTGGAACCGTTCATGGTCAAAAGATCCACATGAAGTTTTTCAACATTGAGTTCGATCGCGCCGGCAGCTTGGCACGCGTCTGTGTGAAAAAGCGGATAGGGGGTGATGTGTTCTTTGCGCCAGGCCAGAATTTCTCGACCGATATCCGCGATCGGTTCTATGGTACCGATTTCGTTGTTGGCAAACATGATCGAGACAAGCACCGTTGAAAGTTTGAGTGCGGTGCGTACATCTTTGATCGCCACGAGACCTTCCCGATTGACCGGCAGCACGGTCAATTCGATCTCACCGATTTTTTGCAGATGCAGGAGCGGTTCTAATACGGCGTGATGTTCAATAGCACTCGTCATCACATGCGGTTTTTTGTCATCCTCGGGCGTAGCGAAGCGAAGACCCGGGGATCCATCGGATGGATTCCCGCCTGCGCGGGAATGACAAAATGAGAGGATCGCTTGACGTTGTGCTTTTACGATTCCCATCACCGCTAAATTATCCGATTCTGTGCCGCCGGAGGTAAATAAAATTTCATCTTCACGCGCGCTTAACAGGCGGGCGATAGTTTGACGCGCTTCCGTTACCGCCTCTTTGGCTCGCAGACCCACCGTGTGAAATGAGGAAGGGTTGCCGGCAACGTCAATAAAATACGGTTGCATGACCTCAACCACCCGTGGATCCATGGGAGTCGTGGCAGCGTGATCGAGGTAAATGGTGTGCATAGGCTTTAGGCTTTAGCTTTTTAGCTTCTTAGTACTGGCCTAAGAAGCTAAAAAGCTAAAGCCTAAGAAGCTGATTAAAGATCCGCCAAAGTCGTTTGTCGTAACGTGACCAAAATATTTTTTTGCAAACGTCCCCATAAGGAACGACTGACGCATTTGTGTTCGACGGGACATGGTGTCGCGGTATTTTGACAGGCCACGAGCGCGAGCGGTCCTTCGAGCGCTGTCAAAATTTTCTCCGCCGTGATTTTCTGCGGGAGTTCGGTCAACCGATACCCGCCTTGCGGCCCTTGTCGTCCTTCGATCAAACCGGCTTTTTTGAGCGTAAAAGCAATTTCTTCCAAATAGCCGAGCGGCATCTTCATATTCTTGGCGATGTCAGTCAAGCGCGTAAATCCACTAGCGTCGTGACGCTCAGCGAGTTCGCTCATAAGAATCATGCCAAGATGGTTGCGTTCGGAGATGTGAAATAGGGAGGACATAGTTTCCTTGTTTGGCACTAGGAAATTAACAGAAAGAGGGAAGACATGTCAAGGACTTGACATTTTTTGAGGAAATGGAACAATAGACTCTGCCATTACGGCGGAAAGGGGGTATTTTATGGAAGCGTCCGTCACGGCAGTTCAGGGATCGGGAATTCGGGGCGTCAAGTTCGTGATCACCGCAGGGATGATGACTTGGGAAGGGGAGATCACAGACGACCCATCAGTCATGCCCGAGATGTTTCGTGTGTCGCCGGAGCTTCAGCCTCGCCTTCTGGTTCAACCGGATGGTCATAGGTTGTTTCTTCCACGCGGTCATGGTTTTGCCACCGTATCTCTGGATTTGGTTGATGAGGCGGTTGCCGATCCGGGATACCGTGTCGGTGACGACGGATGGACGTTCTTGTTGGAGCACCTGAAGGTGATCTCTATCCTCATGGGAGGTGTGCTCTGGAAGTTCTTGATGGTCCGTTCGTAGAGTGGCTCTTTCATTTTTTCTCGTCTTGACTCGCCGTCGCGCGGGTCTTTTTTATTGCCAGTTCAGTCGTATCTTGTTACTTTAGTTGGCACCATCGTATGTCTGATCGACCTATTCATGATAGTGAAGCCAAGTGGCAAGAGAAGTGGGAAAAAGAGGGAGTTTATCGTGCGGAGGATCGCACCTTTCCCGATCAACCTCACCCTAACCCTCTCCTTCGTAAGGAGAGGGGGTCTAAGTTTTATGGTTTGATTGAGTTTCCTTATCCGTCCGGCGATGGTTTGCATGTGGGTCATCCGCGTTCTTTTACGGCGATCGATATTTTTACACGTAAGAGGCGTATGGAAGGGAAGAATGTTTTGTATCCTATTGGTTGGGACGCGTTCGGATTGCCGACAGAAAATTACGCCATTAAAACCAAAACCGCACCGGCCATCGTTACTGCGCAGAATATTGCGAACTTTACGCGTCAATTGAAGTCTCTTGGTTTGGGTTTTGATTGGTCGCGCGAGGTGAGCACTGCCGATCCGGCGTATTACAAATGGACGCAATGGCAATTTTTACAGTTCGTCAAAGCTGGACTTGCCTACAAAGCAAAATCAACGATCAACTGGTGTCCGAAAGATAAAATCGGATTGGCGAATGAAGAAGCACAGGGCGGCGTGTGTGAGCGTTGCGGCACGGCGGTGGAAAAAAGAGAGAAGGAGCAATGGATGATTAAGATCACCAAATACGCGGAACGGTTGTTGAAAGATTTGGACACTGTAGATTATCTCGATCGCATCAAAACGCAACAGGTGAACTGGATCGGGAAGAGTGAGGGGGCAACAATCAGGTTTCAGGTTTCAGGTTTCAGGTTTCAGGACGGCATTGAAGTTTTTACGACGCGCCCCGATACCATTAGTGGCGCCACTTTTTTGGTGATTGCGCCGGAAATGGCGGAAGCGTGGATGAGGGATGGTTGGGAGCCGTCGGAGGAAGTGGAAAAATACGTGGCGATGGCATCGCGGCGCTCGGAACAGGAGCGCGCGGGAGCGGAAAGAGAAAAAGGAGGCGTGTCATCCGGACTCAAGACTATCAATCCGGCAACGAAAAAAGAAATTCCGATTTGGATCGCGGACTATGTCCTTGCGTCCTATGGCACAGGCGCGATCATGGCCGTGCCGGCGCATGACGAGCGAGATGATGCATTTGCGAAGAAATTTCATCTTCCCGGCATTTTTGTCTGTACGCGCGAAAAAGATTGGTCGCTCGAGAAAGCTGTCAATCGAAGTATCGAATGGCTCGAAAAGGAAGGTGTTGGAAAACGCGCGACCACCTACAAACTTCGCGACTGGGTCTTTTCGCGTCAGCGATATTGGGGTGAGCCGATTCCGCTTGTGCATTGCGAAAGTTGTGCCAAGAAAAAACAGAAAGTTTTATTGATTCACGGATTTGAAGGGAGCGCGGAATCAAATTGGTTTCCGTGGATGAAACAAGAATTGGAAAAACATGGGTTTGAGGTTTTTTTGCCGACGTTGCCGGACAGCTCTCATCCGAAGTTTGAGGAGTGGATGGCCGCTTTGGAACCGATCATAAAACAGTTTGGAGAAGATGACATCATCGTTGGCCACAGTCTTGGCGGGCGATCGATTCTGCATCTTTTGTCTCGCTTAAAAAAACGGATCGGTCACGTCTATCTGATCGCGCCGGCGGTTTGGGAGAAGCCGCTCAATTGGAATGAAATAAAGAAAGATCCGAATTGGGAGGGATCTGATGTTGATACGTTTCGTGTGTTTCATGATCATGCTGTGTCATGGGAAGATGCCAGACCGTACGCTGATCGCAAGACTATTATCTTTTCTGATGATGATCCTTACGTGCCGGTACAAGATCATTCAACGATTCCCGCGGGTTGGTTTATTCAGACGTTGCATCAAAAGGGTCATTTTAATCATACGGAATATCCGGAACTGCTCGAGCTTATTTTGCAAAGCAAAAATACCGGCTGGATTCCTTTGCCTGATGATCAATTGCCCTTAAAATTGCCGGAAGTTGAAGCGTATGAACCGACAGATACGGGGGAGTCGCCGCTCGCGAAAATTCGTTTGTGGGTGGAAACGACGTGTCCTAAATGTGGCGGCAAGGCGGAGCGCGAGACAGACACCATGCCGAACTGGGCCGGATCGAGTTGGTATTTTTTGCGCTACTGCGATCCGCATAACGATCGGGAATTCGCGTCGCCAGAAAAATTGAAATATTGGATGCCGGTTGATCTGTATAACGGCGGCATGGAGCACACCACGCTACATCTTTTGTATTCACGTTTTTGGCACAAATTTTTGTGGGATATGGGGTATGTGCCGCATGAATGTGGGAGCGAGCCATATCGCTCGCGCCGATCGCACGGATTGATTTTGGCGCAAGGCGGAGAAAAAATGTCCAAGTCCAAAGGGAATGTGGTCAATCCTGATGATGTCGTCGCAAAATACGGTGCCGACGTGTTTCGCATCTATGAAATGTTCATGGGGCCGTTTGATCAGGCGGTGCCGTGGGATACGAATGGCATTGAGGGAGTGAAAAGATTTTTGGATAAGGTGTGGGGATTGTTTAATGTAGGGGCAATTCATGAATTGCCCCTACCGGATGATGGATTGCAAATCCTCTACCATCAAACCGTGAAAAAAATCACGGATGGAATTGATCAGCTCCAGTTCAACACTTGTGTATCACAGCTCATGATTTTGACCAACGGTTTTCAAGACGCGGGTGGCGTGCCCGAGGAATATCGTGAAGGTTATTTGAAACTGCTCGCGCCGTTTGCGCCACATTTGACGGAAGAGATTTGGCGAACGCAGTTAAGTCACAAAGATTCCATTCACCGATCATCGTGGCCGTCTTACGATCCCACAAAAATTAAATCCGCGACGTTTGAGCTTGTGATTCAGATCAATGGTAAGGTGCGCGATCGCATCACGGTAGCGACGGACATTGCCGAAGACGAAGCGAAAGAGGTTGTTCTCAAATCAGAAAAAGTTTTAACATGGTTAGCTGGAAAATCTCCTCAAAAGATTGTTTATGTGCCGGGAAAACTTATCAGCATTGTTGTGTAGTTTTTCTGACTTCCCTCTTAGCATAAGAGGGAATGAGGGAGTTAAAGGAGGAATAAAATCGAATCATCATTTCCATATATGACTCAACGCGTTCGCAAAGTGATTATTCCCGTGGCGGGTTTTGGGACGCGGTTTTTGCCGGCGACCAAGGCCATGCCGAAAGAAATGTTGCCGATCATCGACAAGCCGGTGATTCAATATGTGGTGGAAGAGGCGGTGGCTTCCGGGATCACCGATATTATTTTGGTGACGAGTCATACTAAGCGCGCGGTGGAAGAGCATTTTGATGAAAATCGTGAGTTGGAGCATTGGCTGCAGGGAAAGAAAAAATTGGGTTTGTTGAAAGAAATTCAACACATCAGTCACATGGCGAATTTTATTTATGTGCGGCAAAAAGGTCCGTACGGAAATGCGACTCCCGTGTTAAACGCGAGCCATTTGATCGGTGATGAGCCGTTTGCCGTACTGTTTGGCGATGATATTTATACGGGAAAAAAACCGCGGTTGCGTCAGATGCTGGACGTGTTTGAAAAATATGGCGATCCGGTGGTGGGAGTCATCAAGACCGATGCTCACGGAACGACACGTTATGGGATCATCGATCCGGCTGCACAGGTGGAGAAGCGCGTGTATCAACTAAAAAGCGTCGTGGAAAAACCCGGCCCAAAACACGCGCCTTCACGCTTGGCGGCCAATGCCGGATATGTGTTGACTCCGGATATTTTTGCCGAAATTCGCAAACTTAAACCGGGTCATGGAGGGGAGGTCGTGTTGTTGGATGCTATTCATCGTCTCATGAAAAAGCGTCCGGTCTATGCTTGTGAAATTGAGGGGGAATACCATGACACGGGTTCAAAGGTCGGATGGCTCAAGGCCAACCTCATGCTCGCTCTGGAACGACCTGACTTGGCGCGAGAGACGCGAACTATGGTAAAATCGTTGAAGTTATGAAAATGCGTTCTTCCGTTCTTTTATTTCTCTGTTTTTCCGTTTTTATATTTTTTGGCGCCGGTTGTACCAAGGGTTTGAGTCAGGAGGTTTTGAAGGCTTCGGAACGAGCGGATATAAATGTGTGGGGGGTGATTGACGACGTGGATGCGTATCAAGCGGTGCTCGAAGATTATCGAAAACTCCATCCGCATCTAGCGTTTAACTATCGGCGTTTGCGTTTGGAAGAATATGAAAATGCGCTGTTAGAGGCGTTGGCCGAAGATCGGGGCCCTGATATCTTTTTGATTCATAACGATTGGACCGGCAAGTATTTATCAAAAATTTCCCCGCAACCTCCGAGCACCAAAGTCGCGTATCAGGTGGTTGTTGGGACGATCAAAAAAGAACAGACATGGGAGTTGCGCACCGAGCAGGGGATAACGAATAAAAGTTTCAAAGATCAGTATGCGGATGTTGCCATCAAAGACATCATGCGCACGGTGAATGTGTCTCCGACAACGGATAAGCAGGATTTTCAACAGAGGATTTTGGGTATTCCTGTGAGCATTGATACGCTGGCTTTGTATTACAATAAAGATCTTTTGAACGCCGCGGGGCTTCCCACCCCTCCGGAAACATGGTCACAGTTTCAAGAACAGGTTAAAAAACTCACCAAGCTGGACGCGCAGGGGAACCTTCTCCAGTCCGGCGCGGGTTTTGGAACAGCATTTAATGTTGAGCGTGCGGTGGATTTGGTGTCTGTGTTGATGATGCAAAACGGCACAGAGATGGCGGATGAGATTGGCCGACCGACGTTTGAACTTATTCCGGCCGCTCTTGCGGATCGCGAGCTTCCACCGGCTTTTCAGGCTTTACAGTTTTATACGGATTTTGCCAATCCGGCGAAGGAAACATTTACGTGGAATAATGCTCAACCAAATTCTTTGGATGCTTTTATTCAGGGGCGTACGGCTTTCTTCTTTGGGTATTCCTATCATTTAAATCAAATTCGCGCGCGAGCGCCTAAGTTGAATATCGGAGTGAGTGCGTTGCCTCAAATTGATGGGAATCCCGTGCGTAACTATGCCAATTATTGGTATTTTGTCGTTTCTAAAAAAACCAAGAATCCGGATATCGCGTGGAATTTTTTGAATTTTTTAGCCAAGCCGGAAGAGAGTAAAAAAATTCTGGAGGTGATCAAACGCCCGGCTGCCAGAAAAAAATTGTTGCAGGATCAGTTTAATGACGAACAGGTCGGCGTTTTCGCCTCGCAAGTGCTCACATCGGTTTCTTGGTATCGTGGAAAAGATCCAAAAGCCGCCGAAGACGCAATGCTAAACATGATCCAGAGCATCATCAACGGCACCGCTTCCGTGAGTGATGCCATCCGTTTTGCCGTGGATAAGATCAATCAAACGATACAATAAATATGCCACATGTTCGATACGGAAATACGTTTAAGATCATGGGTTCGCTGTTTATCGTTTTTTTGTTTTTTGTTGTCCCATTGGCTACGCGAGCGGCAGATCCGGGTGAATGTATTTTTGGGTGTAAGGATGGAAAAACGGAGGGAACCGGTAAAGACGCGTGCGTTGATGATGCGGCATGTCAAGTCATCTGCGATCAAGCGTGCAAGGCCGCGAAGTCCACTTGCGATTTCAACATTTGCGGGGTTCCGGTGAAAGTGGGTGATGGTTGCGCGGCTCAAGCCGATCTTGGTCAGGTGGCGCTCGTGGAACTTCAAACCGGCGATGCTAAGACTTGGAGCTGTCAGGACGTGGCGGATAAAGCGTCACAAAGTAAATGCGTTACAAGTCCCGCTTGCGCTCAAGGCAAATTTTGTTGCGCGCCAGGCATCGGATCAGTGGGGCCTTCCAGTACTCCGGTTGCGCCCACACCTCCTCCATCAGTGACGCCCAGACAAGCCTCTATTTGGATTCCGCAGTATTTGTTGGAATGTATGGATATAGGGAGCTGTACCTTGGATCAGATCGTCGCCACAGCCGCCGCTTTTGCAAATTTTCTTTTTGGGATTTCCGGCGCGGTTGCGCTCGCCATTCTCGTGTATGGCGGTTTTCGTTATTTGATGTCTGCCGGTCGAACCGAGGAGGTGACGGCCGCCAAGAAGATGATTACGGGCGCTGCCATCGGACTTGTGATTATTTTTGGCGCAAATGCCCTGATTCGTTTTGTGCTTATTTCTTTTACTCGCCAAACGGCCGCGCCAACCGCGTGCGAGTCGCGTCCGGGATATTCCTGTCAGGTGATTCAAGGCAGGAGTAAAAAAGATATTGCCAAGAGCGCCAAGTCGCTTGGATGCGAAGACGCTTCGCAAAATTTATGCGCCGCTCCGGATCAGGGACCAAACGTTTTCTGTTGTCCATTGGAACCGCCGAAATAGTATGAACTGTCTATTTCATGTCATTCCTGCGAAGGCAGGAATCCAGCGGTCGAGGATGGATCCCCGCCTTCGCGGGGATGACAGAAAATTTTTCTTTATCTTCATTTTTGCCTGTTCCATTTTTCTCGTTTCAGGCGTTCATTCTCCCGTCTATGCCCGTGGGGAAGAATGTAACAAATGCGAACAAGATTCTCACATATTCAATCCGAATCAAGGATTTGAAGTTCGCCGCGAATGGAAGATTAAAAATTGCTACGACTGCGTGGCTCCGTTGCCAGGGAATCCTCTCTATTGTTGGTGCAAACCGGCGGCAGATCCGAGCAAAGGTCTGTGCGAAAATCATACCAAAAAGGATAGCAAAGGAGACGGACCGTTTCAGAACGGTTATGATTGTAAGGACTATTGTGAGAGTCTTGGGAACGGTCGGTCAGCCGAATTTATAGATTTTTCCTATATTGATCGGAATAAAGACGCGTTATGTCAAGCGCCAAAACCCGGAGCAGCGACCGCTCCGGCAGGCTCTGGAAGCGCAGGTTCTCCAACGGTTCTGTATAATCCGCTCGGGCAAGATGTGAATCTTTTTGCCCTGATCGGTCGTCTAATTAGATCCGTGATCGGGATCGTCGGCGCTCTTGCTTTGCTCATGTTTATCTACGGTGGCATTTTGTGGATGACATCCGGCGGGAGCGAAACGCAAGTAAAGCGGGCACGAGGCATTTTAATTAACTCAACGATCGGACTGCTCATCATCTTTTTTTCCTACACGATCATCAGTCTGTTTTTTGGATTGTTTGCCGCGTAAACGTCTCTATGTTGAATTTTTTGAAGTTTATTGTCATTGCGAGGAGTCTGCGACGAAGCAATCTTTTTGATCGTTCAGAGATTGCCGCGCTTCGTCAGACTCCGCTCGCAATGACAGGCGTTCGGATGTTGCTCTTGTTTTTCTTATTTCTTCTTTCTTCTTTCTTCTTTCTTCATCCTGCTCACGCTGCCGGTGATGGAACCTGTTATTACAAATGCGAGGGGGACGCGAACGTGGGATTTGAGGCCAACGCTTGCGGCGATGATCCGGATTGTGCTTTTCTCTGTAACCAGTATTGCTTGCGGGTTAACAAAACCTGCGGAGGCGTACCGGCGCCTCGCTGTGAAAAGGCTGGAGCGCCAAAACAGGACGAACCATCTAAATTTGTGGCTCCGGAAGGCCGTTATGGACTTAAGGATCCTTTGGGAGGGGCGAATGTTCCGCAGATTGTCGCGCGCATGGTGAAGTATCTTTTGGGTTTTGTTGGCGCTCTTTTTCTCCTGATTTTTGTGTATGGCGGAATTTTGTGGATGACGGCCGGAAGCAGCGACCGCGTCAAACGCGCAAGAAAGACTTTGACTTATGCCGTTTTGGGAATGATTGTGGTGATGTTGTCTTATACGATCATCACGATCGTGATCAATCTCTCGGGAAGCGTGATTTCGGGAGCGCCATAGGTTGATGGTTGCCGGAAACCCCCTCAATCCCCCTTATCAGGGGGACGTCGGAAAAACCCCCTGATAAGGGGGAAGGGGGTTTCCGATGGGGGTGGGTTTCCGACGGATGTGCTATACTCTCACCAGTCGATTTATCTTAAATTTTATTCTTCATATTTTCTTTTGAAAGGAGGTGACATTTCCATGACATTACGCATGAAAAAAATTGTCAGTTTAGCCGCGTCTCTCGGTCTCGCCGCATCGATCGCTCTTCCCGCCATCACCTTTGCGCAAGGTTTAAACGCCAATGATCTCGGCGTGGGCGCGATTCAAGGGGAAATCAAATTAGGCAGTGGGGACGTTCGTCAAACCGCCGCGCGCATTATCAACGTCGCGCTCGGATTCCTCGGTATCATCGCGGTTGTGATCGTCCTTCTCGGTGGGTTCAAATATATGATTTCCGGTGGAAATGAAGAAAAGACGCATGAGGCGAAACAGTTGATCGTGGCAGGGATTATCGGACTCGCGATTATTTTGTCCGCTTGGGCCATTACGGCATTTGTGATTGGACGTCTCTTATCCGCCACGGCACAACAATAAAACATAGAGAATAGATAATAGAAAAAAGATAGAAGATCGATCATATGACACCAGCACGAATTCTTTCATGGATTATAGCCGCGTTTCTTGTTTTGGCGCCGGTGGCTTTTCCTGTGGTTGCGGTTGCGGAGATTACTCCGGAAAGTACTGGGCTCACGCAGGCTGCCGGACAAGCCGGTTTGAACAATGCTTGCGGAGCCGATACAAAAGCTTGCTTGGCTCAAATTGTGGGCAGCGTGATCAAAATCGCTTTGGGATTTGTGGAGGTGTTGTTGTTTATTTATCTCTTGTACGGAGGTTTCTTGTGGATGACGTCCGGTGGAAACGAAGAAGGGGTGAAAAAAGCAAAGGTGATGATTCGTAACGCCGTCATCGGGCTTGTGATTATTACCATGTCTTATGTGGTGACGAGTTATATCGTGACACAGCTAAGCACGCTATGAAATCGATCAACAAAAGTTTGGCTAAAGTCGGACTGGTCGTTTCGGGTTTTGTGTTGCCACGAATGTCCGTTTTAGCGGCCAAAGGCGGATTCTTAAGCGGCGAATTTTTGGGTTCCACCGTTGAGAATACCGGCATTCCCGGGTCTGACGTTAAAGATCCGTCCGCGCTCCTTCCGCAGTTGATCGGCCAGATCATCAACGTGGGGCTAAGCGTGATTGGTCTTCTTTTGTTGGTTTATCTTCTGTACGCCGGATATTTGTGGATGACGTCCGGTGGAGATGAGGAAGGGGTCAAAAAAGCCAAGGTGATGATTCGCAACGCCGTCATCGGACTTGTGATTATTACGCTCTCCGCGGTTGTCAGTTCCTTTGTGATCAGTCGTTTGAGCGGCGCGGTCATGATAAAAAAAGGCTAAAATTCTCAATTCTCAATTCCTAATTCTTAATTCCTAATTCCTAATTCTTTTTATGAAGCACTATCAGCGCATCATGGCGCGTGCGGGGAGCGCGATTGCGGGCTTTATAGCTCCTGTTGCGGTTTTTGCAGCTACCAATCCGTTCAAGCAGGCGCAAAGCGACCTCGGAGCCATTCAAGGCGCAACCGGTGTTGGGGCTAATGATCTGCCGACCTTGGTCGGACGGATCATCAACGCCGTGCTCGGCATTTTGGGGCTACTCTTATTGATTTATCTCTTGTACGGAGGTTTCTTGTGGATGACGTCCGGTGGAGATTCAAAAGGGGTCGAAAAAGCACAGATGATGATTCGCAATGCCATCGTCGGACTCGTGGTGATAATGGCCGCGGTTGCGATTTCCAATTTCGTGATCAGCGCCCTCATCAACATCGCCGGATAAATTTTGCTGTACAGCAAAGAACAAAACCCTCGATGTTACGTCGGGGGTTTTGTGTATAAAAAACCGCTCCGATCTTCATCCGGTGAGGGATGTTGATCGGAGCGTTGGTAGGTGAAGGTGCTACTTGCCCACACAGTTCCAGTTGGTGACGTATGAGTCTCTGGTGTTGTACCCGCCGGCTCCGTATGGAACGCGGCTGGCGTGGCGACCCACCACTCGTCCCGTGCCGTTCTCCTGCATCTCGATGCAGACGAACGAGAGGAGACGATTGATAGGTGGGCCGTGCAGAGCGACCGTGAAGTCCGGTGCTCCACCCGGCGGTACCACCGAGATCAGCATGTATTTTCCCGTGCCATCCGGATCCACGTTCATGGTGACTCCGCTGTCCACCGGCAGAAAGACACCGCCCTCTTGCACGGCAACCCCGAGTCCTGTCGTGAAGTTGTGCACCGTGTGCTGTCGCAGATTCGGAACGGTCGGTACGGTGTTGACGTGCACTGATGCCGGTCGCGGCCACCCCGTGGGGAAGTTGGTTGCGGCGAAGGCGGGCGATGGGAGATCGGGGAGCTCGGCCGGCTCCATCGTGTTGTCCATCGGCATCGGCGTTGCGGCCCTTGCCGCCTTGAGCTCCTTCTCGAGCTCGGTGATCCGAGTTTCGAGCCTGCTCGTGGCGCAGCCGCAGAAGAGGCCGGCCGCCACGAGTTCTGCGATGATGATCGATCTCATGGCGTACCTCCCTTGGCCTTGTGGGTTTTGACGAACTCTTCGAACTCCTGTCGGAGTCTCATGGCAAACTCCCCGACGGTTTTGAGCTCCGCCGTTGTTGCAGTCCTCCCATCGTTCGTGTTCGGGGTGATGCTCGGCGTCGGAGTGGGTGGAGGAGGGGTCTGTGAGGCGGCCATCCATGTCGGGCTGTAGGCAGGAGTGCCCCACGTACCGCTGACCGCGACTCGCAGACCCATGCCGCAGGCTTGGAGATCCATGACGTTCTTCGCCGTGGTCTCGCAGTAGCACACGGCCTGCACGTCTTCGTGGCGCATCCCTGTGCGAGTGATCTGCCGTTCGCGCTCCCTCATGCAGGCGGCGTAGCGAGGCAGCCGCTGATCAACGAACCTCCGGTTGTGCCACACTCCGTACTCCCGTCTCTGTTCCTCGTAGTGGCCTTCGGGTCCGTCCGTCACCTTGTTGGTGTGGCCGCAGCCGAAATCGAGAAACGCTACTCCCAGCAGGCCCATCACGATGCCGATCCAAAACAGATCCTTTTTCTTCGCGATCATCGTCATTTCCATCTTTCTCCCGCCTCTTGAGGACGGGGTTGTCGGTTTGTCGAGGTAGAGCTGCCTGTTGCTTTCCAAGCAGAACACATAAAAATAGCATAAAAAGGCGGTTTTGTCAACGGTTGACAAACTGGCCTTTTTGTGGTATTTTTGGTTGTTCCTGAAAAAGGCCTTACATGGCTCAAACGGGAGCGATCGAACCTCGAAAACTCAAACCTGAAAGAAAGGTGAAATCATGGCAAAAGCTGATCCGCTTCGAGATCGGATGTTGTCCGCGCTCATGCAGATCGCGGGTCACGAAGCTCTGGAAGGGCACATCGGAAGTTGGGGAGAGGAATTGATTGATGCTCTTCCGACTCTCATTCCTGCGGCCTTGCCCCTGGATGACATAAAGCGTCACGCCCTTGAAGGCGGATTGCGCGGCTTGCTCGCGCGGGCGAAGAGTATGGGAGCAGGGGCCAACGAAGGTTGGTTCAAGAAGGAGTTGGGCAATGTCCTCGGGGTAGGAGGCGCGAAAGATGGAGGAAAGTCCGCAGGACTCGTCAACGGTCTCACGGCCATCGGCGGGATGAGCAAGGAAGCTCGTACCGCGTTTGGCGCAGTGATGGCCTTGCCTGGCGCGGATGCTCTGATCGATCGGCTCATGAAGGTCGAGACCACGTCGCAGACGCTCGAACCGGCATTCCTCATGCCGACTTCGGAGCTTCAGAAGAAGACGCTCGAGAAGATCCTCGGCAGGATCGAAGCGGATGCGGTCGCGGCGAAAGCGCTGAAGCCGGCCGGCAAAGGTCCGATCGACGCGTTGTTCGAGAAGATCGGGAAGGTCGTTGATCTCGCTGGGATGAACGCCAACCTGCAGGCGCAGTTCGTCGCCGAGAGGGCCGAGCTTGTGGCTGCGATTCCGGCAACGGCAACGCTCGGCGATGCCGAGATCGACACGCTCGCCGACGAAGCAGCGTTCTATGGTGAGACGCTCCTCGAAACCTATAGAAGGACGCACCCTTAGCCTAGCTCCGTAACACCAGTCAACCCACAACCTTCAACCGGAAACCTCGTAGCACCAAAGGAGGTACCCATGATCGCCATCCTCATCGGACTCGCCGTCATCTTCGGCTTCCCCATCTTTACCGCCGTTCTGCGGGCGCGTGGTTACGTCCCCTTGGCTCGGGCTCTTGACGGCGCGATCCGTCGCGTCGGCGCCAGCGCCTTGCACGCCTCGCACGTCGCGCTCACCGCTGTTCGGGACGGCTGGAACCTGATGATCCCGACGTTGAGCCGAAAGATCCTCTGGCTCATGGTCGTGCTGATCGGCGTCTTCGGCTTCACCGCCTTCATCTACGCTTGCGACGTCGGCAACTGGGGAAAGGGGCTGCTGTTCATCCTGATCCCGGCACTCCTCGCGATGTACTGGATGCTCTGCGTTCTGTACCCGCGTCTCATGCCGATCAGGCTCATTCGGCTCTACATCACCTTCGACATGACGGCACCGGCTCCGGGCGTTCCCATCTGGTTTAGCCCCTCGCTCGCGCTCAACTCGGTGCTGTCGGTGCAGGTGGGCCTCGGATTCCTGTGGCTCATCATCGGCCTGTGGATTCACTCCACGCACACGACGGGCTGGGAACACAACGGACTGCCCGTGTCCTTCGTGGGCGCGGTGCTGATCCTCATGGCTCTCTTTCTCGTGGACGCGTTGGGTCGGTTCATCGCGGCTGTCGCGGCCAAGGGCGTTCACTTCACCGAAGTCGTGTCAGGCTGGGTGCTGCTCGTCATCGAGGCTGCTATCACCAAGTCGAAGGACGTGGTGAAGAAGTTGTCGGATCCGGCCAGCGCCTTCAACCTCGCCCGAGAGGAGCTGTTCGGCAAGGCGTGGCAGGGCGTGATGGACGGAATCAAGAGCGGACTCTATCCGGTCCTGGCCGTCACGCTGCTCTTCATGAACTTCGCCGCCTTCTTCGCCATCTCATTCCTCGGGTTCATCACCTTCCTCATCCTGGGCAACTTGCTTTCCACCAACCGAACCCCGGAGAGGGAGCAGAAGATCCTGAACTGGAAGGCGACGACGGCGTTGACCTTCACCATTGCGATGTACATCGTTCTCACCGCCAGGATCGGCTACATGATGATCCCCGGGTTCGAGGCGGTGTTCGATGGGTTCATCGCCACCGCCACCTTTTTCATCCTCTCCCTGGTCGGCGCAGCCATCCACATCGTCAACTGGGTGGTGGAGTTCGGGAAGGGTGATCGTTCCATCAGCGCCCTCATGACCTGGAAGTCGGCGGCGATCGGACTCGTAGGGTTCGGGCTTCTGTTGACCCTACTCCTGCGTGTAAAGCCCAAGGACAAGCCGGCGGTAGGCACGCCGGATCCCCACAGCTTCTGGAGGAGGGCGTGGTACGTTCTCGTCGTTCCGAGTGGACTGTTCGCTCTCGGGTTCGCGTTGTGCCTCATCTTCACCGGTGTGGCTAAGAACTCCAACGCTTACGCCGACTCGCTCTCGATTCACGGGCTGGCAGTCGAAAAAATGCCTTTCATGAATGTGAGCAAGATCGAAAGTACGCCCGGCTGGGACTTCTCCTGGCACCCGGTCCCGAATGCCATCGGCTACAAGCTGGAACGTCGGCTCGACGGCACCAAGGACTTCCAACCGGTGCGTGGTGCGGACTGGCTCAAGGCACACGTGCATCACTGGGCCGACACCGACATCAAGCCCGGGGAAAAGTGGTACTACCAGCTCCGGGCGATCTACAACGGTCGGTTGTCGGAGCCGACCGATGAGTACTGGATGATCTGGCCGGATCCGAATTGGAAGCCGTCCGCTTCTACTCCGGACGGTGGAGTGCCCGCGGCTCCGTCATCGCCTGTTGCGCCTCCGGTTCCGGCGGCAGGTGCGCCGGATGGTGGGGTCTCAACCCAGACCGGTGAGGATCCGGAAGCCTTCGGAAAGTTCCTCGATACCCTGTAGTCGTTCCTTCGCTTACGACCCGTTCTCTCATGAGAGCGGGTCTTTTTTTGCCGGAAACCCACCCCAACCCTCCCTTATCAGGGAGGGAGTCAGACGGACATCCCCCTGACAAGGGGGAATGAGGGGGTTTCCGTGAATGATCAGAATCTATGTTATTCTGCACCCATGCTTCATCTCATATTTCGTTATAGCCTCATTTTTCTTCTCGCCCTTATTTGGTTTTTCTTCTTTCAACCGTGGGGAAGTTTTAATGATCCGGATGCTTTTTATCATGCAAAAATCGCATCGCTCGTCGCTACGCATGGGCCGGTCACCGCGTTTCCTTGGTTGGATTTAACGAGCCTCGATGCACGATTCGTTGACCAGCATTTTTTGTTTCATCTTCTGTTGATCCCTTTCATTAAATGGAAAGGGATGTTGCCGGGAGCGCAACTGGCTGCCGTGATTTTTTCTGCCGGTTTTATCGTTGTGATGTTTTGGCTTTTTCGTCGCTTCAAAATTTTGCATCCTTCGGTTTGGATTTTGCTGCTCGCAACGTCCACGCCACTCATCGTGCGCTTGTCACTCGCCAAAGCTTCGCCACTCGCTCTGACCTTCTTTATGTTCGGCATCGTGGCAATGCTTTTGCGCAAACCGTGGTGGGGCCTGTTGACCGGATTGGGTTTTGCGCTTACGCATGGCGGCTGGATGATCCTTTTAGGCTGTCAGGCGTTGATCGTGATCGGAGAGTTTGTCTATCATCGGGTGATGGATGAGCCGTTTGATCGGAAAAACATGTTCATTTTTTTCACGACCGTCATCGGGATTGCATCGGGCATCCTCTTACATCCGAACTCAAAAAATTTATTTCCATTTTTATGGATTCAGGTTGCCAAGATCGGTGTCGCAACGCCTATCGGTCGCGTATTTTTAGGTGAAGAATGGTTGCCGATTGCTCCGCTCAAACTTTTATTCGCGCTTATGCCTCTTGCGATCGCCGCGTTTGTGATTTTGTTTGGATTGCTTTTTGCGCGACAGGCGGTTTTGGATCGAACGCGCGCCCGACAGATCATAGCATTGTCTCTGCCTCTGGCGATTTTGGTCGCTATGACGCTTAAGAGCTATCGCTTTGTCGAGTATTTGGTGCCGGTTCTTATTTTTTGGCTGGGGAGTTTATGGAGTTTGGTTGATCGTGAACGATTTTTTGTGAGCGTACGCAAGGGATGGCACGAATGGATGCAGGGTATTTGGCGTCCGTTGCGCATCGGCGCGTTCGTCATCATTGCTACCCTCGCCATACTTCTTCCCGTGCATGACGCGATCGGCGCTTGGCGATTGTTGCATGCGAGAACGCGGCCGTTCGATCAGTTTCGTCGGCCGATGGCCGTTGTTTCCGCGCTTGCGAGGCCGAACGATCGCGTTTTCCATTCCAATTGGGATCAGTTTCCGCAACTTTTTGCGCTGGATGATCGCTTGCGCTATGTGGCAGGATTGGATCCGACGTTTTTATTAGAAGCGAATCCGGAATTATCCGATCTATATCGCGACGTCACTCTCGGAAAAATCTATTATCCATATTCGATTATCTATTCTCGCTTTCAGGCCCGCTTTGTTTTTGTAGAACCGTTGGGACACGAGGAATTTGCTCATGCGCTGACTCTTGATTCGCGTTTTGTTTCTTTGTATCGCGATTCGCAGGTCGTGGTGTATGAGGTTCGTTAAGAGATATGGCGCGACGGTTTTTACGACTTATCCACCGTTTCTTGTTGACGATTTATGTGGCTATGATAACAATCTTGTGATCCTCATCCTCCTTCCACTCGCGTGAGAAAGGCGTTGACGCTTTTGTCACGCGAGCGGGAGGAGGACGCTTCCCCTCGTCGTCACCATGCTTGACGACGAGAAATGGTAGGGGCGGGTTTGAAACCCGCCCCTACTTTTGTTCTTCATCATCTTTCAGCAAATCTTCAATTCGCGGCTCTCCCCACAGATGAAATTCGCGTAAAGATTTATCGACGTAGTTTTCCGTCTCGTCAATATCCATCGTTTCTTTTATATCTAAAATGATCAAGTTGATCATTTCCGCCCGACACTCGGCTTTGGGTTTAAGCGAGCCGTCCGGGTTATAGCACATCTGACGCAATGTTTCTTTGGAAACCATATGGGGTAGCTTGTAGCTTGTAGCTTGTAGCTGGTAGCATTAAATTATGTCCGACGATCAGCATAGCAGTGAACGCCTCCTGTCTTCAAGCTTAACGTGGTTGCCGATGGCGACGCTTTTGTATCTGGTGCGGTTTCATATTGGTCCCCTTCCGACGACGCTGCTCGAAATTTATCTTGGCGCGATCATCATTTTATTCACGATGGCGCACGGCGTGAGCGGATGGATCGTCGGTTGGAATCGTTTGCGATTTTGGCGCGCGCCGATCATCGCTTGGTTCATCGTAACGCTCATCGCCGTTATCGTCGCTCCTGATCATATCGCGGCGCTCGGTCTCTGGCGCGCGTATGTGCTTGAGCCGCTTTTGATTTTTGTGATTTTGGGATTTTTTAGGGACGATCAAAAAGTGATCGCCGGTTTGCGTCGAAATATTTTTTTGTTTCCGATTTTTCTGGCGTTGTGGGCCACCGTTCAATTTGTGACAGGCTTAGGCATTCCGCATCCGTGGGATGTGGCGATTCTCGCAGGCCGTCGCGCCACTGGGCCGTTTCCCTATCCGAACGCGCTCTCGCTCATGGTCGCGCCGATTGGGGCGTTGGCGTTTGCAATTTGGTCTACGAAAGTACGAATAAACACGAAAATACGAAATCCTGATTTGGAATTTTTTACATGGTTGTCTGCGTTGCTTGCGGTTCTATTGGCTCGCAGCAATGGAGGGTTAATCGCGTTATTGATCGTGAGTGTTTTGTTCGGTCTTCTTTCCTTACGAACCAGAAAAATCACCGTTTTACTTGTTTGTTTGGGGATCATGGTATTGATGTTTGTCCCCGCGGCTCGTCATCAAACTTGGCGTGTTGTGACGTTTCAAAATTGGTCCGGTCAAGTGCGTTTATTTCAATGGCGAGAAACGCGGCAGATGCTTTACGATCACCCGATTCTCGGCGCGGGTTTTGGTGGATATCCAACCGTCTTTAAGTCCTACCACAAAGCGACCGCCATCGAAATTTTCCAGTACCCGCACAATATCCTTTTGAATTTTTGGAGTGAAACAGGATTGCTCGGTGTCATCGTATTTGCGTGGATCATCATTACTTGGATGAGGCGGGCGCAATCGATGAGTTACGAGTTACGAGTTACGAGTTACGCCGTCATGTTCGCTATTCTCATCCACGGTCTCGTGGACGTTCCTTATTTCAAAAACGATCTCGCGATTATTTTTTGGATGCTGATATTTTTGACTTGTATACATCCAAGTCGTCTGGCAGTTGACGATCCGTCTGAACATAAGTAATCTTCTTTTATTGAACCCATAGTGAGTTTTGTCCTTAAATGTCATTCTGAGCGGCGCGCAGCAGAGCGAAGAATCCTCCTTCCGACGGTCGAAGATCCTTCACTGCGTCAAACTCCGTTCAGGATGACAACAGAGCGAAATTTTGAAAGAAACTCACCATGAGCTCATTAAAATAATTTTTTAAAATATGCGAAAGACACCAGTGACTTTAGGCGTGTTATCCATCATTTTTGGGGCTTTGACCATGTTGAGTGATGCTTCCAACCTTATAACTTCGGCCATTATCACTTCGGCCACTGTACGGTCGAACACCATGCATGCTTTGCCACCATCGATCACTTTTCAGTGGAGTCGAGATCCGTCCCCGTTCTTAATTTTAATTGTACACTTTTTGTTGGCCACAGCACTTCTCATCATCGGCATTCGTTTGGTGCAGCGTGCTCTTTGGGCCAGGAAGGCGGCGATCGTGTGGGGGGTCACCGCTCTTTTTTATGTCGCCATCAGCGTCATTGTGAGTGTCATCACACTCCCACGCATCGCAGCTTTATGGGATGCGTTTTATGCGAGTTCGACGCCGTCGGGTTATCAGCCGGGACTTGGAATCGTTTTTGCCACAAGTATGGTGATTTGGGTAGCCCTTTTTCAAATTCCCTACCCAGTCGTTCTTCTCATTCTTTTGGGCAGAAAGTCATCTGTGAATGATTTTATTGCGAAGGCAAAGAGCTAGCTATGGCTTCCACTTCTGAAATCAAAAAAGGCGTTGTCATTCGCGATCCGCAAGGGTTGTGGATTGTGGTGGAGTTTCAGCATGTGAATCCGGGAAAGGGATCGGCGTTTGTGCGTACGCGGATGAAAAACATTCAAACCGGAAAAGTTTTGGAAATCACCTATAAAACATCCGAGTCCGTTGAGTTGGTTGATGTGGAGCATCGTCGCATGCAATATCTGTTTCATGATGCGACCGGATACACGTTTATGGATACCGCGACTTATGATCAGGTCACCATGTCGGATGCTGAGGTGGGGGAGCAGGGAAAATATCTGCGCGATGGAATAGAGGTGAACGTTTCCACGTTTGAAGAACGTCCCATCGCATTGGATTTGCCGCGTAAAATGACGTTTAAGGTGGTGGAAGCCGCGCCGGCGGTAGCAGGAAATACCGCGAGTGGCGGCAATCTCACAAAAGAAATCGTTTTAGAAGGAGGGTTTAAGGCTCAAGCGCCCCTTTTTATCAAAGAAGGGGAAAACGTGATCATCAACACGGAAACGGGCGAGTATGTGGAACGAGCGTGATCTATGAGAAAGTCTCTTTTTGTTTTGATGATCGGTGTTTTGTTTTTGGGAGTTGGTTGTTTATCTTCGGGGCCGAGTGATGAGGATTTGGCGCGCGCAACCCCGTCGGAGATCGAGCTTTTTATGCAACAGGCTCTTCAAGAGCATCCGTTGAAGCCATTATCAAACGAGGAAAAAGAGCAGGAAATTCAAAATATGCGTCGCGCGGTTCAAGACGGAAAAATCGAACGCGTGGCGGAATTTGTTCCGGGGACGCACGAGGCTCAAGGGAGCGCGCGGATCGTCAAATTGGGGAATCGATACGTGCTCACGATTTCCGAAGATTTTTTCCTAAAACCGGCTCCGGAAATTCATCTTCTGTTGAGTGTAGTGGCAAAGCCCGGCAATTTCACGGAAGCGCAAACTCAGGGAAAACTTGAATTGGGAAAATTAAAGACGAATCTTGGCGGACAGATTTATGATGTCCCATCCGGTTTTGATCCATCGCGTTATCAGTCCGTCGTATTGTATAGCAAACCATTCAAATCCATGCTCACGGTCGGCATATTCCATGCGCCATAGTTTCTCTCTTTTTGTTTGACGATTCATGATTCACGATTCATGATTCACGACGGTGAGCCGAGGTGGCGAAATTGGTAGACGCACCAGCCTTAGAAGCTGGCGGGGCAACCCATTGAGAGTTCAAGTCTCTCCCTCGGCACCATCATAATTTTTTTTATGAAAAAAGAAAGATTTAAACTTATTTCCGCTGTCCATCTGTTTTTGATAAAAGATCAACAGATCCTTTTGTCGCGCAGATTTCATACCGGATACGAAGATGGAAATTATAGTGTGGTGGCGGGGCATTTGGATGGAAACGAAACGGCGACATCCGCGATGATACGAGAAGCTCGAGAAGAAGCGGGGATTATCGTTCGCGATTATCAGTTACGCATGGTTCATGTCATGCACAAAAAATTAGATGATGAGCGCATTGATTTTTTCTTCGAGGCAACCGAATGGGAGGGTGAGGTAAAAAATATGGAACCACATAAGTGTGATGATTTGTGTTGGTTTCCTTTGAATCAACTGCCTGCAAACATGGTTCCGTATGTCAGAGTCGGTGTTGAAAACTACACGCAGAAAGTTCTTTTTTCCGAGTTTGGTTGGGATTGACCGATGAACCTATGACCTCTTTTTCTGCAAATATCGGCAAGCGATTAGATATTGAAGTCGATGGCCATCGCTACGCCCGTCTTCCCATCAAAACCCACGTCATCACGAAAGATGATGATATTTTGGAAGTGGTGGAACGTTACGCCAAACCGCATCTGCAAACGGGTGATATTCTTTTTATCAGCGAACGGGTCGTAGCGATCACGCAGGGTCGCGCCTATCCCATCAAAGATATTCATCCATCATGGTTTGCGCGCTTTTTAGTTACATTCGTCCACAAATCACCATACGGTATTGGGCTCGGCAGTCCATGGACCATGGAGCTTGCCGTTCGCGAGGCGGGGATTGCACGAATGTTGCTTGCGGCACTCGCATCAGCCATCACAAAACCGTTTGGCTTACGCGGCGTGTTTTATCGCGTCGTGGGAAAAAATATCAATGCCATCGATGGACCGTGTTCCTACACCTTGCCGCCATTTAATGAATACGCAAAACTCGGTCCGAAAGATCCGGACAAAGTCGCGCGAAAGATTCGCGAGCGCCTCGGTCATGAGGTGGTCATCATTGATGCCAATGATCTTGGCGTGAATATTTTGGGAAAATCAAACACAGAAATTTCCGATGAATTTTGTCAGCAAGTTTTTCGTGATAACCCTTTGGGTCAAACAAGCGAACAAACGCCGCTGTGTATTATCAGGCAAGTCGCTAGTCGCTAGTAACTTTTTCTATTTCCACCTCCAACCCGTTTTTACATACCACTTCGTCGTATTGCGCAGGCGTTCTGATGGTCGGCTGATGCGTTGATCCGTCACCCCATGAACGCGTTGCGAGACAAGATAGGCATAGGCGGGTCGCAGCAGAAAAATGGCCGGTACATGGGCTAAAATCGCTTTTGAAAGGCGTTCACGCGCCGTTACGAGCCCTACGCTGGAGGTGGCGGATTTAACGGCTTCCAAAGCCAAATCCACGTCGCGATCTTCCAAGTTGGAGAGATTTAATCCGCGTTCGCCGGTGCGATTGCTGCTCCAAAACGGGGTCAGATCTTGATCTTCGGGCAACAGGATATTCCAGAGCAGAACTTGATAGGAACGATTTCCAACCACGTCTCTTAAAAGGGGATCGGCTTCTTCGGCATGAATGTTGACTTGCGCTCCCAAGAGCGACCAGCGTCGTTTGAGAAAATCCGCCACCTTGAGGAGGTCCGGTTGATTGGGGACATCGATCGTGAATACGAAAGCGGTAGAGCTCACGTTTGCGGTCGTAGGGGGAGAGGGAGTTTTTGCGCCGCGTTTTGTTGGAAGACCGGGCGGGGTTGGCGCCGTGAGATGCCGTAGGGTTTCCCCGTCTTTGAGCTGCCAACCGGCGGATTGGAGGAGCGCGCGAGCTTTTTCCAGATCAGAGGGAGTCCCTGTTGTTGTTTCAAAAAACGGGAAGGGTGAATGGATCGGGGTCGCATGGGGGCCGATTAGGGTTTGTAATTCTTGCGGATCAACGGCCATGGCCAAAGCTCGACGCACCCGCTCGTCTTTGAATGGAGCATTTTTTACATGAAAGAAAACGATGGTTTCTTGCGGAAGCTCCAAACGCACGCTTTGGAAATTTTTGTTTTTAACGGCGCTCATTTCCCCCCAAGGAATAAACGCCAGAGCATCCACTTGATTTCCGCGTAACGCGTTTTGGGCTTGGAATCGGTCAGAATAAAATCGAAAATTCCAATCTCGAATGTAGGACGGTGGACCGTAAAATTCTGGAAAGGCGCGCAGGTGATACGTGAGGATAGAGCCTTTGGAGTCGCGCGTAAAAGACGCGGCTTGATATGGGCCGGAACCGACGGGTTTGAGGTTCATCTCGGCCAAGGTAGCGCTCGTTTCCGGAATTTCTGACCAGAGATGAGCCGGTAAAATGCCCAGATTGAGGAAATTGAGCAAGTTGATGTCCGCTTTTTCCAGTTGGAACTGAACCGTTTGATTATTGACGCGAATCACTTTGACGCCATGAAACGCGTTTGCCAAAGGACTGCGCCAGACTTTGAGCGCTTGATAAGTAAAAACAATATCGTCGGCGGTCAAAGGTTCGCCGTCGTGAAAAAAGACGTTTGGACGCAATAACACTTCGAGCGTTTTTCCGTTATTGAGCCAGGTAAAGCGTTCGGCCAAATCGGGTTGAGGTTCCAGATTTTCGTCTAAGCGGAAGAGTCCTGAATAAACCATGGCCGACAGATCTCGATCCACATCGTTTAACGGCGCGAAGAGCGGATTCAGGAGTTTTGGCGTTCCGATCAACCCTTCGGTAATGGCGCCGCCCGCTTGCGGAATGGTGACAATGTGTCGCTGCGCCAAGCCCGTGACACCCGTCAATAACATGACCCCTCCAACAAGCGCGGATGTCCAAAAAATGCGGCGTTCTCGTTGGTTTAATGAGCGGTTGATAAATCGTAATTGTTGCCAGCGCGGAAATCGCGCGGATTTTGTGACCGACAAAACTAACGCGTGGTCATGAAGCGTTTCCGGTTTAAATTCTTGAGAACGCGTTTCCGCTGTTTGCAACCGCGCCCGCTTTCGTCCGACGGCGGCGCGCAGACGCTCCCACCAAGTTTGGAAACGCGGATGATGGAAAATTTTTTGAAGAAACATTTAATGGAGGACGATGTTGAGAATGGCGATGCCGAAAAACAAACAACTCAAAGCGATGCTTACGTAGAAGAGCATTTTTTCCAGACCGCGTTTTGTCCGAAAGACATTTCCTTCTCCGCCAAACGCCGCGCCCAATCCGGAGCTGCGCTGTTGCAAGAGAATAGAGGCCACGAGGAGAATGGAGATGATGATGAGGCTGATCGAAATGATAGTTTGTCGCATAAGGTCATGAAACGTGAATCATGAAACGTGAAACACTTAAAATGAATGGATAAGACGGAACGGGAAGACTTGGAAAAGATATCGGAAAAGTGGAATTTGGTCAAACGAGACGGTTTTATGCTTTAATAGAAGTACTCTATGTCTCGAGGACGCCTCATAGGAGGAATTATTGGATTGGCTCTGCTCATGGGAGTTGTCCTATTTGTCGTGCAAGTGGTTCAGTCGTACGGACGCATTCAACGCGGAGAAGCCGATCCGTTTTTGGAAAAAAAATTACAATCCTCATTCAGTAAGCTCGTGGCAAACCAAAAAGTGACGCAGCAAGATATCGCTCGTTTGAAAACTCCTGACGCGCCCACGTTCGGCAATCCGAAGGCGAAATTAACGATCGTGGAATTTTTGGATTTTGATTGTCCATTTTGCGGGGCCACGTTTGGCCCTTTGCGCGAGGTGATGGAAAAATATAGCGATCGGATACAGGTGGTGATTCGCGATTTTCCGATTGAAGAGATTCATCCCCGCGCTTTTCCGGCCGCGCTCGCCGCCCGCTGCGCTCACGCGCAAGGAAAATTTTGGCCCTATCACGATCAATTGTTTTTTTATCAAGCACGGCATGAGGATGTGGATTTTGTGCGCTACGCGCAAATGGTCGGATTAAACGAAAAAGCCTTTCGCGCGTGTTATGAAAAGCAAACCTATAAAGAGCAAGTGTTGCAAGGTTTGGGTGATGGTTTGCAAGTAGGCGTTCAAGGCACCCCCACGTTTTTTTTCAATGATGTAAAAATTCAGGGCGCCTTAAATCGAGAACAGTTGGAGTTTTTGATCCAGAGATTTCTTAAATTATAGTCACGAGGGAGGGCATCAGGTAAAACACTTGCCACCTTTTTTAATCTGTGGTAGCCTCGTCCGTAACGCGTCCAAAATTTACGGACCTCTCGTACCGCTGCCATGCCCGCCCATCCGCAAAACAAAATTTCCATCAAGGGAGCTCGCGTGCATAATTTAAAAAACGTCTCCATTGATCTCACAAAAAATCAATTTATCGTGATCACCGGTCTTTCGGGATCCGGAAAATCGTCTTTGGCTTTTGATACCATTCACGCGGAAGGCCAGCGCCGCTACATGGAGAGCATGTCGTCTTACGCGCGGCAGTTTATGGAGCTGCAAGACAAGCCGGATGTGGATGAGATCACCGGCCTTTCGCCGACCATTGCCATTGATCAAAAATCTTCCTCGCACAATCCGCGTTCCACGGTCGGAACCGTGACGGAAATTTATGATTTTTTGCGTTTGCTCTATGCGCGCGCCGGACGCGCCCACTGCGTGAGTTGCGGTCGGCCGGTGGTTGAGCAGACTCCGCGGGAAATCGCCGAAAAAATTCTTGCCCTCACAAAATCTTCGGAAGTGATCCTGCTCGCTCCCATGGTGCGAGAACAAAAAGGGGAACACAAGGTGGTGTTGCAAGCCGTCAAAAATGCCAATTATCATGAGGTGCGTTTTGACGGCACGCTCGTGGATCTGGAAGAGATTCTCCAAACGCGCATTGATAAAACCAAACCTCACTCCGTCGAAGTTGTGGTTGCAAAAATCGAGAAAGGGACCGGCATGGTGCTTGAATCCGTGTTGGAGTTGACCAAGCAGGCTTTGGAATTAGGCAACGGACTGACCGTCGCTTGGAAAGAGCAAAGCGGCGAAGAGATCCTTTTTTCGCAAGCCCTCTATTGTCCCGTGTGCAACGCATCTCTCCCTACGCTCGAGCCGCGTTTATTTTCTTTTAATTCTCCCCATGGCGCTTGTGCCGCGTGTACCGGTTTGGGGACGAAGTTGGTGTTGGAACCGGAGCTCGTTATTCCCAATCACCGTCTTACCATCGCTCAAGGGGCGATCAAACCGTGGACCCGCATTGCAGGAAATCAGACCTCCTATCTCAAACTGCTGGAAGTGGTCGGCGCCAAACATGGTTTTTCTCTGCATGAGCCGGTGAGTTCTTTTTCATCTCAAGCGTTAAGAGTGTTGTTTGAGGGCGTGGCGGAAACCGAGTTTGATGTGGAAGGAAAATCCATGCGTTTTGGAGGGATTTTGGCCATGTTGGAAGAAAAATACAAAGACACGGATTCAGAATACGTCCAAAAAGAAATTGAATCCTACATGCGCGTGCTCACCTGTCCGGTTTGCGAAGGTCAGCGTTTGCGCGGGGAAGCGCTCTTTGTAAAAGTTGCCGCCAAATCCATTGCCGACTTGGTGCGTTTGCCGCTCGACGAGGTCAGCGCGTTTTTTCAAGGGTTGGGTCGCGGGAACGCAAAAGTTCAACCCTCCAAAATTCATCGAGTCAAAACGGAAAAGAGAGAGGATCGTCAGGGCTTTACGGAGCGCGAACGGTTGGTGGTGGATCAAATCTCAAAAGAGATTCTGCGTCGTTTGAGAAATTTGTTGGATGTTGGATTGAATTATTTGACCTTGGATCGTTCTGCCATGTCTCTTTCCGGTGGGGAGGCGCAGCGCGTGCGTTTGGCGGCCCAGCTCGGTTCGGAACTTTCTTCCGTTATCTACATTTTAGATGAACCATCCATCGGTTTGCATCAACGCGACAACGATAAATTGATCGGGACCATCAAACGGTTGCGTGATTTGGGCAACACCGTCATTGTCGTCGAACACGATCAGGCGGTTATGGAGGCCGCCGATTACGTGGTGGATGTTGGTCCCGGCGCCGGAGAGTATGGAGGGGAAATTGTGGCTGCCGGGACATTGGCGCACATCAAACACAGCAAAGAGTCGCTCACAGGCGCGTACTTGAATGGGAAAAAACGGATTGAGTTTTCCGCCAAGCGTCGTAAAGGGAACGGCAAGCATCTGACGGTGAAAGGGGCGACGGCGTTTAATTTACAGAACGTCGATTTTACGGTGCCTCTCGGCAAATTCGTTTGCGTGACCGGCGTATCCGGATCGGGCAAGTCCACGTTAGTGCTTGATATTTTGGCGCGAGCTTTGTCCACGCATTTTTATGGAGCCAAAGATCCGGCCGGACCGCATAAAAAAATCGAAGGCATCGAACATCTCGACAAAGTGGTGTCTGTGGATCAGTCGCCCATCGGACGCACGCCGCGATCCAATCCGGCGACCTATACCGGTGTCTTTACCGCCATTCGCGATTTGTTCACGGAAATTCCGGAAGCGAAAATGCGCGGGTTTGATGCCGGAAAATTTTCTTTCAACGTCAAAGGCGGAGGGCGGTGCGAAGTGTGCAGCGGTGACGGATATTTACAGATTTCCATGCAATTTTTGCCCGATGTGTACGTGGAGTGCACCGAGTGTCATGGCAGACGTTACAATGCCGAAGCGCTCGAGATTCATTGGCACGGAAAAACGATCGCCGATATTTTAGCCATGACCGTAGAAGAGGCACGTCGTTTTTTTGTGGATCAGCCGTTGATTTATGAGAAATTATCCGTTTTGCACGAGGTCGGTCTCGGGTACGTCAAGCTCGGCCAACCGGCGACGACGTTGTCGGGCGGGGAAGCGCAACGCGTCAAGTTGTCGACCGAACTCTCTCGTCGCGCTACGGGCAAGACGCTCTACATTTTGGATGAGCCGACTACGGGTTTGCATTTTGACGACATCAAGCGACTGTTGGGAGTATTGAATGCGCTGGTGGATAAGGGCAATACGATTTTGGTGATCGAACACAACTTAGACGTGATCAAATCTGCTGATTGGGTGGTGGATATGGGGCCGGAGGGTGGAATCTATGGAGGGGAGATGATCGCGCAAGGGACGCCGGAGGACGTAGCTCGAGCCAAAAAGAGTTGGACGGGGAAATATCTGAAAGGAGCCTTGAAATAATACCAATTTTAAATACCAATTTTAAACTAGCCATGAAGTTGATTTTTTGTTACCTTACTTGGCAGTTACGTACCTCAAGCGCATGGGATTGCAGGGGTTTAAGACGTTTGCTCAACCATAAGGTTTAATATGGAAAAATCCTTCTTACATGAGCTAATAGACATTTCGTGTTGGTTTTTGTCCCTGTCGGAGAGCCAAATACCAGCTGGCGAGAGCCAGCTTTTTGGTGGTTGAAATTCCACGATGACATCGAAACAATTCTTTGAGGCGGCTGTTGAGTCCGCCCTCA
>JAUSEV010000013.1 GCA_030649995.1 Candidatus Uhrbacteria bacterium | reverse complement strand
TTGATCTAAAAACTGTTGCATATTAAATAGCTTGTGCTATCATTTTAAAGAAAGGTCGATTGTGCCAACAACATACCACAGACACGCATAATACACAAAAAATCGTTTACTAAACGAATACATATCGCATAAAAAGGAGTTCTGCAAAATCCTCCGCTTCGCTCCAGATCTTGCAGAACGGGCGGCGGTACCCGTTGTTCTCCAATGCCCTCCGCTTCGCTCCGGACATCGCAGAACAACGGATATCCAAAATTTCCTTCCGCCAACCCTTCGGGATTGGCTCCCTGAAACTTCGGATATCCGCCGCCCGTTATACGCCATACATTTTCCTTTATTATTTTTCACCCCGCTTTGTATGCACGCTTTGTTTAAAACACTCACATTAACAAACCAACTCACACCCAGCGAGAACATTGCTTTAGTAGAAGCAAAAACACTTTTTAAAATACCGGGCATGCTGGATTTTGCAAAGAGTGCAGGCAAAACTTTCATGGCAATCGCTCATGACGCATATAACTACAAGCCGGATGCTTTCTTTACATACTATTTCATGGGAAGACGGGAAGGCAATAAACTAATTATTTCTTCGAAAACGCCGGGCGTTACCTACACATATACTCAGGTTACCTTTGAACCTTCTCATACTGGCACACTTATAAAAATACAACCTTTCACACGTCCTCGTTACCTTCCACAAATATTATTTTTATTTCTTCTTACCTGCTTGGCCGCTGTTTCTTCCCCCATCCTCTGGTTTGTGAATAAACCAATCCTGGCTATACTGGTACCGCTTGTTTTGACAATTCTATTTTTCATTCCAATCTATCTGGCATTTAAGTGGAGCGTTCGGTATTTAACAAGGAATTTAAAAGAGATTTTAGTTAAGAAGGAGGGTGAAAAATAATAAAGGAAAATGTACGGCGTATAACAGCGCATACACAACATTAAAACGATTGTGCATGCGCGAACGTTAGCTGAAATAATTAAATTTTTGTTTTTATCTATGTAATTTTTAGGATTATTTTTATGAAACTTAAATACGTATTAGATAAAAAATACGATAAACAATTTGTGGGCATGAGCAGTAAAATCGTTCGTGATAATTTTGATGATATTTATAAAAACAGTCAGAAATATTTAAAGTATACTCAACAGCAATATCAAATGGCATGGGATAAAATCGGCCAAAAATTTTTTCGCTACATTGCAAAAGAAACAGGTTATGAATGGTTTTACCCTGAATATAAATGCGTCGTTTCAGTAGCAAACCAAGGTATTTCTAATTGGGGTTGTGCACCAATAATTATTCGTGGCTGGAAGGAAAACCCATACGGTCAACGCCGCATTACTGCCCACGAGCTGATTTTATCTCACTATTTCGAAATTTATAAACGTCATTACTCTGAATTTGGTCTTTCCGATAATCAAGTGTGGGCATTAGCGGAAATAGCCGCATTTGCTTTAACTTCCCTAACCAAAACCGCGAAAAATTTTTGGCCTTGGGATTTTACGGGTTATTACACTAACCATAATTACCCACAAATTGTTTCTCTGCAAAACCGGCTTAAAAAAGTCTTTATAGAAAGAAAAAACTTTGACGAATATATGTTAATTGGGATTAAAATGGTGAAAAAATTCGAGGATATAAAACCGTAAAAAATAATCCTAAAAATAACAATAAGGAGATAAAAATTTAATTACATCCGATAACAGCGGCGGTACCCGTTAGCGGAAATAAATTATTTTCACTTTTTGTTTTTTGTGATTGATGATTGGCGAGGGGGGGGACGAATGTGACGAGTGATGAATTTTTTAATTGTTAATTATTTTTATGTCAGAGCGTTCTCTTTTCTTAACTAATTTTAATGTAACTAAAAAATTCCGATAAAACTGCTGGCTTGCAATTTCATCAAATTTCTTGTATACTACACACACTATGAAAAATCCTAAATTAGCCCATCTTTTGACCAGCATGAGGGTTGCCAAAGATCATATCGCCAAACTCTCCCCAACCCAAAAATCCTCCCTCGAAAAGGGCTGGGATATTGAGCATGCGTATTATTCTAGTGCTCTAGAAGGCAGCGACCTCGATAAAAAAGAATTCGAAAAACTTGCACAAAAAGTGGCTTAATAACTTTTATGAGTAACCGACCACAAACCGAAGAAGAGCTGCAAACACGAGAGGCGATTGGAGTAATCCGCGCCTCTCGTTTTGTAAGAAAATACGCTCATTCCCACAAGGCCATTTCCATGGTCACTATTTGCGCAATTCACAAAAAAATTTTCAAAGACGCATGGCCCGAGATTGCCGGTAAATACCGAGAAGAAAATTTAAAAATAACCCATTCTGAACATTTGCCTCCGCACCATTCGGAAGTTGCCTCGCTAATGGCGAAGAGGGACGAAGAACTACAAAGTAAACTTAATGCCTTGCAAACAGTGGAGGGGGTTATACACGGCAAACATAGCAATGAACATGCTTTGGCAGAAACGTTTGAAGCGGTGGTACGCGTGGCAGCGTGGTTACATCACGCCATAACTTTTGTTCACCCTTTTCGCGAAGGCAACGGCCGTACCGCTCGCTTGGCCGCTAACCTTATTCTAGAACGATACGGCCTAGTTGGAATATCCGTAAAGATTGAAAAAGAAAATAAAAATCGTTATCGTCAGACCTTGGCTCAAATTGACATTATGAACGATGTGGAACCTCTGATAAGCTTAATCTACGACGGGTTATTAGAAAGATACGATGGCGTGCCATTGAAGTATTACAGAGTAAAGAAATAAGGTGTTTTTTGCTTATGGAATACAATAAACTGGTTAGAGACAATATTCTCAACATTATAGAAAATAAAGGTGAGAAAGCTATAACGCATATTGCTGAAGATAAAGAGTACGAGGAGGCTTTGACGCGCAAATTGCATGAAGAGGTTGGTGAGTTTTTGGAAAATCCATGTGTAGAAGAGGCTGCTGATATTTTAGAAGTTTTGCATGCAATTTGCGCTCTGAAAGGCGTGAGTTTACAAACGCTTGAGGAAGTCCGCCAGAAAAAAGCGGAAGAACGTGGAAGTTTCAAGAATAGGATAATTTTAGATAGAACGGAATAATACCGGGACGGTTGCCACACAACATCGCACAACACCAAATATCTGGTTCAGAAATTTTTCACTTTATATTCAAACTTCCAGAATTTCCGACGTGAAAGAATAAAAAAAACACGTTAGCCACATATCCTCGAGGGAATGGCTAACGTGGAGTTGAGAACGCTTTTTAGAGCGTCAGTCCACAAAGAGCAAGGGCGGCCAACGTCAGACCATCATCGAACTCTCCCCGCTCGTTGAGCGTACGCAGTTCCTTCATCGAGAACAGCTTGCTCGTACCGATCATTTCCAAGGATTCCGGAGTGGCCGAGCCGCGCGAGACGATGCGCGCATGCACAACGTACTGCGCATGCGGGAAAAAGGTCGAGTTCGCGTTCACGCGCCCTACGATGTGAGCATCTTGGAGCTTGAATCCCGCCTCCTCGAGTGCCTCGAGCTTTGCCGTCCGCAGGACGAACGCCTCAAGCAATTCACCACTCCCATCTAGCGCATCCGGCGGAACGAGACCGCGCGGACACTCCCAGCACCATCTCCCAAGCGACTTGATGAGCTCTGACCACAGACCACTCTCCTCAAGATTCCTGACGTAGTCCGCACCCGCATTGGGTAGAATTCGCTCGCCGACCATCCTGAAATTCTGGACAAATCCCACGCGATCCTCGAGTTGCGCGATCACGACCGCTCCGGGGTTCTCGATGAGAACGGGTTGGTCGTAGATGGGGCACAGCACGTCCTCCAGACGCTTCTGCACAACGACCCGAAGCATGGCGTAGCCGCCGCGCGAGTTGTGCAAGCCACCTACCCCTTGTGCGGTGGGGATCCAACCGATCACTGGCTGACCCCATGGATTCAGCATGTTGGAGTGTTGCCCTTCCAGCAGTACAGCTCCTCCATCTCTACCACTTTTTCCGCTCATCACTTCCTCCTTATCAGGAAAGATGTATCCTGAATCAACATCTTAATCATTCATAAAAAAAAGTCAAGTCTCCGCGCCGTCTCTCGAGCCACCATCTCTTGATTTTTTCTTCATGATCGTCTATCCTCTTGTGCATGATTGACTGGAAGTCCTTCCCAAAACCCATCATCGCATTAGCGCCCATGGCAGACATGAGCGATCTTCCGTTTTGTTTGATTTGTAAGTCTCACGGCGCGCCTTTGATGTTTCGTGAAATGGTGTCATCCGAGGCGGTTGTTCGTCTCAATCCTAAAACATTAAAAATGGCGGAGTTTGATGAGAGAGAGCGCCCGCTCGTACAGCAAATTTTTGGGAGTGACCCGGCTACCATGGCCGAGGCCGCGCGTATCATTGAAGAAAAATTCCATCCGGACGCGATTGACATCAACATGGGTTGTCCGGTGTACAATATCGTTTCAAATTTTAATGGCGCGTTTTTAATCAAAGAACCGGCACGCGCGACCGCCATCATTAAAGCGATGAAAAGCGCGGTAACGATTCCGATCAGCGTCAAAACGCGTTTGGGCTGGAAGGATGATCGAGACTGCCTCGAATTTGTAAAAATTTTGGAAGACGCAGGTGCTGATTTGATTTCCGTACACGGCCGCACAAAAGAACAGGGCTATTCCGGAAAATCAAATTGGGATCGCATCGGCGAGGCGCGAAGGCAAGTCCCAAACGTCCCGTTTTTGGTCAACGGCGACATCGTAACGGTTGAGGATGCGCGCCAAGCATTGGCAAAATCCGGCGCCGACGGTGTGTTGATTGGACGAGGAGCGCTGGGCAACCCGTGGATATTTCGAGACATTATGGACGGGGTAGGGGCGAACCCATGTGTTCGCCCTCCGTTCGGGTTCGACGCACGGGGAGGGCAGACGCAAGGGTCTGCCCCTACGATGACCGATCGCGCTTCCGCCGTCCTCGCTCACGCTCAACTTCAAGTCGAACACTATGGCGAGCGTGGACTCATCAAACTCCGCAAACATCTGCCGTGGTATTTTAAAAATATGAGCGGCTGGAAAGATTTGCGATCGCAACTCGTGAGAATCTCCACGCTCGATGAACTGAAGCTGGTTTTAGAACTTGCTCGAGTTTGATTTACTGTTTTATTTTCTTTTAGAGTCAATGCTCCGCAGCTTACTGCGTAAGCCATCTGTCATCCTGAGTAAAGTCCGACGAAACGAAGGATCTTCGACCGATCGAATTCGGAGATTCTTCACTCCATAGAATTGCGTTCAGAATGACAGAGCTTTGATTTAGAATTGATACCCCATCAGCTCTGCTGCGGGGGAGTTTATTGATTTTCTGTTTTATCGACCCCTACTCCAAACTCGCTAAAAAATTTTCCGGATTCACCGGGATGCCATTTTGACGGACTTCAAAATGCAGGTGCGGTCCGGTGGAAAGTCCGGCTCCAGGATCGCCCGGGCGACCGCCGGAATAGCCGATAATATCTCCGCGCTCAACGTACGAGTCGGGGGAGGCGCCAAAGCGCGTCAGGTGGGCATACACGGTCGCAATGCCACCGGGATGGACGAGCATCACATAATTTCCGTACTGTTTTCCACGCTTATTCCATGCAACATACCCTCCGGCTGCCGCTCGCACAGGTGTCCCAACCCCCGTGGGAACATCAACACCGGGATGTTCAAACAATCGACGAAACGGATAGGTTGGATCATGAAAATGCGCGGAAATGCCTTTGAGCGCCCGTAGCGGCCAATTGAGTAAAACATCGCCTCGAGCCAATGCCGTATCTATGGAATCCAATTTATCTTTGAGGCGATCTTGTAAATTTGCCAATCGATCCGCCGTGCTTTGTTGCTCCTGTCGCAATTCATGCAAGATGCGCTGAAACTCCTCATCCTTGTTTTGCGTCTCGGTGATGAGCGACACTTTGGCAGACCGATCTCCCTCAAGGCCATCCTGTTCTTTCTGCAACGCCTGTTTTTGATTTTGTAAAGCCAGCCGTTCGGATTCAAGTCTTGCTTTATGTCCCTCGAGTTGTTTTTTTGTTTCCTTAACCGCTTTTGTGGCATCCACCAATTCATATTCCACGCGTTTGAGCTCCTCAAGACGAGAAAAAAATTCCGATAAGGATGGACGCGTCAGGATCACGTCAAAAGTCGTCACCATATCCGCTTCATGGATTTTTCTTATGAGTGCCGCAAGCGAGGCTTGACGACGCTCCACGCGAGCCTGTTCTATCCGGATTTGATTGCCGAGAGATTGAATCTGGAGACCGGTTACCTCAATCTGATTCTTGGTCCGTTCTACGGCAAACTGTTTTTCCTCAATTCGATTTTCCAGAAGTGCCACTTGATTTTGCAATGAACCGACGGCGGCCTCATATTCTTTGATCCGGCTCTTGTATTTGCCGATCAGGCTGTCGAGTTCTTGTACGCGTTTTTCTTTATCGCGAACCTGACCGTTTAACTGATCAATTTCCCGTTTCAATCCGCCGTTTGCCGCCTCCGTTTCTTCCGTTGATGTTTGCGCGTAACTCAAAAGAGGCTGCGTCGTGAGAGTGAGCGCAAAAATCAAGCTCAAAAAAATACGGATCAATCTCATAATTTTGCGAGAGCTTGGTCTATGCGTTCTAACGCCCGCTCTTTTCCATACGCCACCAACAATTCAAACGGCCCGGGCGATTGTTTTTGACCGGAAAGTGCCACACGTAACGGCCACAGCGTGTCTCCATTTTGCCAACCGCGCTCGACGATCAAGGATCGAATGGTTTGATCCAAATCCGCGATCAAAGAAAATTGATCAGTCAGTCGTTTGTTCAAAAACTCGCGCACGATAGTCAACCGTTCTTTTGCATCTTCTTTGGTTTGCGTTTTCCATAAAAGAAGCGATGCATCGTATTCCAGTGATGGTTCAAATAAAAATCCAATGAGTTGAGGCAACTCTGACAATATTTGCACGCGATCACGAACCAAGAGGCAGGCGCGATCGATATCCGGTAATGCGTAATGGGTAATGGGTAATGTGTCTAGCCAAGGTTGACAAAGAGCGAGATATTCTTTTTCCGGCATCATTTTGAGATATTGCGCGTTCATCCAATTTAATTTTTCCATGTTCATGACTGCGCCGCTTTTATTGACTTTTGAGAGATCAAATAGTTCGACAAGCTCACTACACGGGAAAATTTCTCGATTTGCTGTGGGATTCCAACCGAGCAACGCGAGAAAGTTGATCAACGCTTGCGGCAAATACCCTTTTTTGAGATAAGATTCGACCGACACATCGCCTTTGCGTTTGGACAATTTTGTTTTGTCAGGATTCAAAATCAATGGCACATGCGCGTACACCGGCATTTCCCAGTTCAACATCTGATGCAAAATAATTTGCTTTGGCGTGGAAGAAATCCATTCCTCTCCGCGCAGCACGTGCGTGATGTTCATCAAATGATCGTCCACCACGACCGCAAGATGATAAGTGGGAAAACCATCGGATTTAATTAAAACTTGATCGTCCACTTCGGTATTTTGAAAGAGGATCTCCCCGCGAATCGCGTCAATAAATTTTGATTCTCCTTCCGGAATCTTCATGCGAATAACGTACAACTCGCCTTGATTCAACTTTGACTGAACTTCCTCCGTTGATAATTTCAAACATAAGCGATCATATTTCGGTGGCTGTTTTGACGCGATCTGATCTGCGCGCATCTTGGTCAATCTTTCTTCCGTACAAAAACAACAATAGGCATGACCGGATTGCACTAACTGCTCTGCATATTTTTTGTAGAGCGACAAACGTTCAGATTGAATGTATGGCCCGCAATCCCCTTTTTCACCGAGTGTCCCATCAGATCGCAAAACTGGTCCCTCATCATGATCGAGGCCAAGTGTCTGAAATGTTTTCAAAAGACTCTCAAGCGTCCCGAGCACAAGTCGCTCCCGATCCGTATCCTCAATGCGAATAATAAATTGCCCGTTTGACTGTCGAGCCAAAAAATAACTGTAAAGCGCCGTACGCAACGTGCCGATGTGCATGTCGCCGGTTGGCGACGGCGCCATTCGCGTGCGCATAGGCGCATGAGTTATCTTTCCCATATCAAAATCCATTCAAAATCTTTTCCGCAACTCCACGCATCTCATCCATTGACGCATACGTTTTTCCCGGCCAATGCTTTAATTTATCGTTCGCGTATCGTGGGATGATGTGGATGTGCAGATGACGGATAACTTGACCTGCCACTTCCCCTTCATTCTGCTCCAAATTGAGACCTTCGAGCGCCAAACCTTTTTTCATGGCTTGCGCGATCTTTTGCGTCGCGGCAATCCATTTGGTGACGACCGATGAGTCACAATCCAAAAACCCTTGACAATGTTTTTTTGGGACGACGAGCGTGTGGCCGGGGTTGATCGGATGAATGTCTAAAAACGCATACACATCCTCATCCTCATACACGGGCGTGGAAGGAATCTGTTTGGCGATGATTTTGCAAAATAAGCAATCCATGGGGGCAGGTTTCAGGTTACAGGTTACAGGTTTCAGCCTAAAAAGAATGATAAAGAATGGTTGATGTGATGGCAAGCGGAATCAACCATATAAAATTGAAATGGGTCAGCACGGAGCCTGGCACCAACCATTCGCCGATGATTAGACATCCAATCAAGCACATCAACGCATATGAGGCGTGAAGAAGGAGACGAGAGAAAAATTCTTTTATATCCATAAGCGTTTTTTTATTCCGCTCAATTCTCGGCGCATCACACGCAAAAATTCCTGCCATGACAAAGGCGGTCGCGCATACCATAAATCCACGGCACGCACATCAACCAAACCTTGGCGGGAAGCTAAGCCGGGGGCTGACAAAACGAATTTGATGCGATCGCGCACTCGATCCAAAGAAAAGTCGCTGTGAGCGCGCAGCCAACCGTCAGACAAAACTTCCGGCGGTTGGTAGGTGGTGAGCACGCCAATGATTTTTTCCCGATCCGCATCTGTCGCGTCCGTCAAGCGGCGCGGCTGCGGTAAAAATAACGCTTCTTGATCAAAAGAAAAATATCCATCGCCGATGACCCGAGTATCTCCCGGGCGCACCGGTGATGATGAGAGGGGTGTTACATGATGCGAGTTTGTCCATACACGCACACCGGCCGCAAGATTGAGTCGAGGACCAATCACCCAATGACGCATGTTCGTCGTGATACGAGTGATGCGTACCTGATTATCAGGCGCTCTCACGCTCATTTTATAGACACCGGCAGCAACAGCTTGTGCTTCAATTTTATATTCTTGATTTCCGGGAATGGAGCGGGTCCACAACACTTGACCGTCTCGCTCCATACGCAAATCCACGAATCGTGCCGGAGATGATCGATCCTCCATTTGAAAATGGAAGCGCAACTCTCCATCGGTTGGCACGAGAAAAAAATCATGGCTGCCGGAAAGATCAAGCAAAATCGCACGCGTTTCCCGAGCACGATCCATCAATTTTGGCGAAGAAGCAGCCGCCCGCCAAACAAGAAGATGCTCAAAATCAGAAGAGCCTAACACGCTATCCTGCTGATTATTTTTGACGTATCCGCGCAACGATCCCTGTTCAACGCGCCGCCATCTCTTGGACAAAACCTCGCTCCACAGCGGCCGTAACTCGAAACTCGAGGGCTGTTGTGGGTCGCGCAGCATGCCAAACTCAAGCAACGGCTGCCGCGTGGGCTTAAAATCCAAACCGACCGTCACTCGATCAAACACGCCGGGCATACGCGCGCCGGCATACACCGGCTCATCTTTGATGCGCTGTCCCATCCACCCATCTTCTTGAAGTCCGACAGGTGTCACGCGTTCCGCCGGAAGGAATGCATCAAACCACGGGCTCGTGCCGTCAAAGGTAAAAGTGAGATGGCGCTTCCCATCAAAAGGAAAACGCAACGCGATCAACCAAACCAAAATTCCACCACAGATCACCCATGGCACAAAGAGCATCAGACGAGCGAGTGAACGATGTATCTTCATGGGAGACGAAGCGTCAACAAATACAAACGCTCACGCGAGAATGACGCCAGTTCTTGCGCTTCCAATCCAACCGCGAGCCAGGCATCTTTTTGCTCTTGAGATAACGGACGGATAAACAATCCAATATGTTGGTTTGACGCGCGCGCAAAACGCGCCAGCTCGGTTTTTGGAGGCAATGGCGATACAGCGCGAAAATCCGGAAAAAAAATCTTGTCGGATGTTTCCGATACGATCACGTCTCCCGACTCAAACCACACACGCGCGCTCGCGCGGATGGCCGCGTAGCGTTGCAGCTCGACGCGCGTAAAACGGAGTGCTTCATCATCAGCCAAGACGGCTCGATAAATGCCAAACGCCGCGAGCAGAATGCCTATGACCGGCATCAGAAAAAATTTTTTTGATGAGGAATGTGCCTCACGCGTATATTTCCATAAATACGCCGCTCCCCAACCGGCAAATAAAGCGACCGGCAACGTGTAACGTAAAAAAGAATTGCCGATCGTCGGCGCCCAAAATCCAATATGATCGTTATACCACCCGCTGCCGTAAATAATGAGGGTGACGAACATGGTCCAACCGGCAAGAACAAGCGGCACAGATCTGAATGATCGAAAAGACGATCGATCTTTCCATGCGACGTAAACGGCGGCGATCAAAATCAACATCCACGGCCATAACAAACCGATAAAATAAGCTCTGGTATTTCGAAAAATATGACGAACATCAAAACCAAAAGGAAGCCATGCGATGGATACGGTCTGCTGTAAGCTGTCAGCTGTAACCTGTGACCTCGCAGACGGATTGTCGCGCATCAAATATCCAACACCGAGGGCCGTGCCGTAGGCTTGATAGGCAAGAAGCATCATCGGAATAAAAACGATGGAAGCGCCAAGTCCGATCATCCACCGCTCTTGTTTGGAAGGACGCCATCCTCGAGCCGCCCACACCCACCAAGGGATGATCCACAAAAGTTCGATCGGGCGAATAGCGGCGGTGAGGGCGGAGAGAAGACCGAGAAGAAAAACATAGTCATTGCGAGGAGTCATACGACGAAGCAATCTCTCGACATGATGAGAGATTGCCGCGTCGCTCGAGGACTCGCTCCTCGCAATGACAGAAATTAACCACATACTCCACAATCCAAGAGCAATGACTGCGGCGTTGGGAAAGAGACTTCGGTTGGCGTACAAGAGGAATGGCGGCAACATGAACGCGGCGAGCGTCCCCCACCACGCGGCTTTCCAATCATGAAATTGACGGAGAAGCCGGAAAAAAGGCCAAGCAGATGAGATGATGATAAGTGCCGCGATCCACGGAAGCCATGCGCCATGACCGAAGCCGACAAAAAAACTCATGAGCCACGGCCAGCCCAAAAAACCCACAGGCACGATGCGGTCACCCGCGCTCACCCAACTGCGAGGATGCAACCAAGGAAAATCACGCGCAAGCGGTTCCACCAAAAACGCCTGACCGCGAGCGGCGATATTCTGCGCGATGATGGCTGTCGCCGTTTCATCCGGTGACGCGTATGTGGCCGTACGAACCGAGGGCAAAATGCTCGCGATCGCAAACAGAAAAACCAAAAGCCCTGTAATTGCTAACTTTTCTTGTTTTTCAACGGTCATGCCAAGCATTCTAACCTTAGATGACGTAGGTTGACAAAAATGGTCATTCTTGCTATAAAAATAGAGTCCATCAAACAGGAGGTCTGTGATGATGTGGATCTTGACCATCGGCCTCGGCATCATCGGAACGATTTGCGCCTGGCTCTCCGGATGGTTCCTGAAAACACGGTCCCTGAATCTCGCTCTTCTGCGAACGCCGCTCGAACTCTCGCCGCGCCAGGAAAGATTCTATCGAACCGCGGGATTCGTGTGCGTCCTCTTGGCTATCACGTGTTTGCCCCTGTTCCAAGTGAGGATCGCTCGATGGATTTTTCAAGCCGAACTCCTTCCGCCTTGGCTTGCCATCGTGAGCGGAATGAGTGCAACGATCACCTACATCGCCATCATGTCCCTCGGAAGATACGCGGCAGAACATCGAGCCAATGAGGCACTACGAACGCTCACGACTGCTCGGTTCCATCACATGATGTTGTGAACGACTCCAGCCGCATAAAACCGCCCGGTCTCATCCGCGCGGTCTTTTTTTATATCATTTACGAAAGCGCGAAATCCGCCAGCTGGCGGAACAAAAATACGAAATACAACAATTCCTGTTCTCGTGCTATTCTTCTTGTTATGAGAGTTTGTTTTCGATTAGGTTTAGTTTTGTCGGTGGCTGGTCTTATCAACTTGTGTTTAACGACGACAACTTTGGCTCAAATTTCCCCGATTGATGCCGAATTCAATCCAAACCGGATTTTGGATGATCGGGATATTTTGGATATTCAATCCTCAACCCTCAAACACATCCAAGAATTTTTAAAAAATAAAGGCAGCTTGGGACGTTATCGAACACGGGATATTGACGGGGTGGAAAAATCCGCGGCGGAAATTATCTGGCGAGTCGCGACGAGCTACAAAATAAATCCAAAATATCTCATGGCCTTGATGCAAAAAGAGCAAAGTCTGGTGGAGGATCCAAACCCTTCGCAAAAACAGTTTGATTGGGCAACGGGTTTTGCCATTTGTGACAGCTGTTCCATGAATGATCCGGCTCTGCAGGAATTTAAGGGGTTTGCGAGCCAGATCGAGTGGGCTGCCAAACAACATCGCGAAAAATATCTGCTGCAAATGCTGGGTCGAGGAGCCACGATCGCCGGTCATATGCCGGGAAAAACGACAAAAATCGACGGGGTAGAGGTCACGCCAAGCAATCAAGCCACGGCCATGCTTTACAGTTACACCCCTCATCTTCATGGAAATCTCAATCTTTGGCGCATCTGGCAACGCTGGTTTTCTCTCGTCTTTCCAAACGGCATGGTGGTGCGAGGAAAAACTTCCCAACTGACCTATCTCATCCATTTTGGGGAAAAAAAACCGTTCAAAAGTCGCGCGGTGGCCGCCTCCATGATTGATCCGGAAAAAATCGTGATAGTGGAAGACAGCCAGCTCACATCCTATCCGACCGGTCGGTCAATCGTCTTCCCGAATTATTCCTTGGTGGAAACGCCAAACGCTAAACGCTATTTATTGGTAGACGGGAATAAACGGTTTATTGCCGGTCGAAAAATCTTTCTTAAGTTCGGTTTTAATGAGGACGAAGTCACGGAAGTCACGGAAGCGGATATCGGCGACTATCAAGACGGTCCGGACATCACCGCCGCGACTTTGTATCCCACGGGACTTCTCGCGAAAGACGCGAACGCGCATTATTGGTATGTTGAGGATGGGGTGCGTCAGCTCATCCCGGATAAAATTTTCCTTCAACTCTATTTCAAAAGACGATCGGCAAAACTCTTATCAACCGCCAAGCTCGCCTCATTAACCATAGGCGATCCTTACGGCCTCCATGATGGAGAGTTGATAAAAGTCAAGGGACATCCGGCCACTTTTGTCATAGAAAATGGGTTAAGACGTCCTATTCCGTCAGAAGCGGTCTTTATCGAACTCGGTTGGAAGTGGAAAAACGTCGTCGTCATTCCCGCCAAGATCCTTGAATCCTATCCTATCGGACAAGTCGTTAACATCCAACCCGAAAACAAATCCGACAATCAACTTCTCACTTCTAAATTCTAAATTCTTCCTTCTACTCTATGATTGTCTTTGCCGCCATCGTGCCTCATTCTCCGCTTCTCATACCAAGTATCGGCAAAGAGCATCGCGAAAAATTGGCGGACACGCTGCGCGCGTACGCGGAGCTTGAACAAGCGTTGTATCTTTCCAAAGCGGAAACGCTGGTGATGATTTCTCCGCACGCGCCCATGTACCCCGATGCTTTTAGCGGCAACCTTGCCAATACATTTCTAGGTGTTCTGAAAGAGTTTGGCGATCATGGAACCGCGCTCAAAGTAAAAGCGGATTTTTTGCTCCTCGACCACATCCATCGCACCATGCGACAGGAACATGTCCCGTTTACTATGACGAGTCAGGAAGAATTGGATTATGGCTACACCGTTCCCCTCTTGCTTCTTACGTCGCATCTCCAAAACTGGAAACTGGTTCCCCTTTCGACCTCCCTTTTGGACGCGCGTCAACATTATGAAATGGGCCGCCAGCTCAAACGCGTGTTGCATGCGGAACAAACACGGGTGGCGGTAATCGCTTCGGCGGATCTTTCTCATCACGCGAACGCCAACTCTCCCCAAGGAGCCACGCCGGAAGGACAGCTCTTTGAAACAACGGTGCGTGAAAAAATCCGTACCCTTGATGCGGCCGGCCTGCTCGCCATGGATCAACAGGTCGTTGAAAAGGCGGATCAATGCGGATACAAGCCGATCATCACCCTCATGGGAGCCCTAGAAAATTTAAATGTCGCTTCAAAAGAACTCTGCTACGAAGCCCCGTTCGGTGTCGGATATCTCACGGCAAGATTTGATATTGCGTAATGAAATACGCTCGCGTCATTCCTGTTTTACGCACGCCGATCGGTGTGGATGTTTTTGATTATCACATTCCCGCCACGCTCAACATTCAAGTTGGTCAGATGGTGTGGGTTCCCTTTCGTCGCAGAGCCACGCCTGCTCTCGTCGTAGAAATTTTGACGGACAGCCCTTTCGCCAACAAAGCCCTCCCCATTTCCGGATCATACTCTTCTCTCATATTTCCTCTCTCTATTATCGAACTCCTGCGATGGACCGCACGACACACCTTTTCTTCCCAACCCACCGTTTTAAGGTCTTGGGTACGAAATTTACCCAAACGCCCTTTTATCGCAAGATCGATCCCCCCAGTGATTGAATATAAAAATGACTCATTACCAATCCACGAACAGTGGATCAATCACCCACAGGAAACCATCATCAAACAAGCACAACAAAACTCAACTCGACACGAACGTCTTCTCATTCTTACTCCGTGGAAAAATCGCGCGGAATTCTACTCCAAACAGATTCCTCACAGTCATGTTCTTCATAGCGATCTTAATGACGGTGACGCGTTTCGCGCTTGGTCTCATTTTCTGACCGAACCGACAGCGTCGGTATTGATTGCCACTCGTGTGGGCGCGTGGCTCTCTCCCTTAGCCGATCGAGTCATGTTAGACGAACCGGAAAATGACGATCATAAACAAGATGAGTCGGCCCCACGATACGATGCCCGCAAAATTTTTATCTGGTGCCATCAGCACACAAATGTCGCGATGGAATCCTACGGCCTCACCCCGCCTCTCACCTCTCAAGCCGCGGCTCCGATGATTGATCTGCCTCTGCACGTACACATCCGTCATCCGCAAGGACGCTCGGCCATTCCGATGATACAGAGCGACACCCTGCACGAACTGCGAACGCATGACGGGCCGCGCGTGATTATCCATCCGATTCGCGGAGTCTCGGCTCGTCTGACCTGCCGCGATTGCGGCTGGCAAGCTCTCTGTGCGCGATGCCAATTTCCTTTAAGCGCGGAGGAGGATCATGCTTTGTGCCGCGTCTGCGACCTCAAAGCCCCTCTTCCCCTCAAATGCAAAACTTGCGGCGGAGCGGATCTTGGCAAATCCCTGCCCGGAATTGAAAAGCTTAAATCGCAATGGCTAAAACACGAACCGGACACGCCGGTTGAATGGCGAGATTTGAGCCAGGAGGCTATGGATCCTCCTTTTCCGCCTCGCGCTCTCGTTGTTGTGACAGACGGCGCGCTCATAGCCGGTGGCGAGGATGTGCGACGACGAGAACGGCAATGCATCGCTTTTCGGCGGCTGGCCGATCGAGTGGCGCATATTCAGGGAAGATTGATTATCCAATGCCAAGAATCCTCTGCCGACCAATGGCCATGTTGGTTAACGAAAGACGGGATGGACCAATGGCGCGCGCGCGAATGGCATGAGCGTCAACTTTTTAACTATCCTCCTGCCGTGCGTCTGGTAAAAATTATTTTGGAAGGTCATGAGTCGTCGCGCGCCGAATCATGGATCGAAAAAGCGCGACAAACCATCAAAATAGAATTAAAAGATGTGCGCGGACCTTTTGCCGTAAAATTTCGATCTGCCACACGCGCGCCACGACGGATTTATCATTTGATTTTCGCTCCGGAAGTATCCGATCAACCATTGATCGATGAACTAACACCACTCGCCAAGTCCACATTCATTGATCTTGACCCCATCGCTTTTTTTAGATAGAATGAGGAATTAAGAATTAGGAATTAGGAATTATGCTTAAAATACTGACTGAACCCACTGCTTCTTTGCGCGAGCGATCGCGTGAATTGAGCGTGGAAGAAGTGACTACGCCGGAATTTCAGACGTATCTTGATCAGCTCATTCAGACGATGATTGTGTCTGACGGGGTTGGCATCGCCTCTCCGCAAGTGGGAAAAAATATCCGCGCCATCGTCGTCAATATGCCCAAAGGCCCGGAATGTTTTATGAATCCGGAGATCATCAAAAAATCAAACGATGAAACAGAGAGTGAGGAAGGGTGTTTGAGCGTTCCGAAAAAATTCGGCGTGGTCATGCGACATAAAAAAATTCGCGTCCGCGCCCTCAATCGCCACGGCCGCCGCGTGGAATTTGACGCCAAACAATTCCCCGCCATCATTTTTCAACACGAAATTGACCACCTCGACGGAATTTTATTTATCGACAAAGCCCTACGGATGGTCGAACGAGCGAAAAATAATATCTAAAATAACGCTTTCCCCTGTTCCCAAAATTCCGGGTGTTGTTGTTTGACCTTCATCCAATACCACCATTCTGCTCCCCAAAAATAAATTTCCGGCATCCCCATACGTTCCGCGTACCAAAAGTTTTTTCGCATTTGAGTGATATCAAATGTTTTAAACTGTTCTTCCGGAGGAAGCTCTGTCAACGGTTTGATGGCCCACGGTTCCATTTGGAATTCGCTGACAAAAATTTTTTTCTTGGAAAACGGAAAGAGAAGTTGAAACTTTTTGGCATAAAACCACGGAGGCAAAAATGAGTATCTCCAAACACCAAAACGCGGATGGATCACCACCCGATACACGCTCACGCCCAAGCCGTCTGTTTCCGCGCGAAAATGTCGCCACAAAGATAATTCTCCGGAATCCGTCGTATAAATCGGACGCGGATTTTTTCCTGTTGAGAGTTCCAATTCTATTTGACGAACCCGTTGCATCTCTCGTTTGAGAAATTCTTTGGATTGAGGTTTGTGCGTTCCAAAAGAAAACCGCGGTTCATTTTCCACCTGCCACGCTTTGATGAATATTCCATAATCCGCATAATGACGCATCACCGTTTCGACATATCGAAGTTGCGCGGCTTCTTGATCGGCCGGTGACAGGGCGTCCAACCATTTTGGAGCCCACCATTCGGGCCAACGCGGTTGTTTGGCGCCGATGACGAGGATAATGTCTCCACCACGTTCACGAATCATTTCCAGTTGATGGGTGAGCGCGTCCCACTCAAACTCGCCGGCGCGCGGCTCTATCTCGCTCCAATAAACGGGAATGCGAAAGTGTCGTACACCGAGATCATCAAGCGTGGCTTGTAAACCTTCATACGGATCAATACCCAAAGATTCCGCGTAAGGCTTGCTCCAGGTGATGCCGTATTCCGTTTTGACATCAACCGACGGCCCCTGTGCCATCAATCCCAATCCAACGGCGATCAACACGATGGCGAAGGATTTTGTAAGAATGGTGCGCGGTTTGCGATCTTCGTTTAACAATTTCCGCAAGCGATCCGTGGCAAACCAAGCAACGAGGACAATCGCGGCATACTGTACGGCTTGCAACGCGTTGACGATCGAAACGCTTCCCCGCGCGATGGCGATATTGATCAAAATAAATCCGAAAGCGCCCATGAGTTGACCAAACAAAGTCAGAAGAATGGTGAATCGACGATGGAGAGTCGTGGAAGATCGTGATGGAATAAATATGGCCATGAGTTCTTGACGAGCCGGCGTGTAACACAGTCCAATCAATAATCCCAAAATTCCGGCCACGGCGCGAGAGCTTACAAACACGCCGAGAAAATCCGCGTGCATATAAGCGAATTTTCCGGCGACGAACGATACGGCAAATAACATCGCGGACAAGATCATGAGTGGCAGACGGATGGGGCCGGATGAACGGCGTGCCGTTAAAATGACCGTCGCCGCGATCAAAAAAATGAATCCGAAAAATTGATGACCGGTCAATCGTTCGCCGAGCAATATCCATGCTCCAAGGAGTGTGAAGAGCGGAATAAGAGAACCGACCACCGGCACGACCTGACTTGCTTCGGATCGTTTGAGCGCTTCAAAAAATGCCCACAAACCAAAAACAAAAAATCCACCATACGCAAGAATGGGGAGCGCCAGCTCGATCGATGGCCAATGCTCGACCCATGGGGCGGCGAAGAGAACGAGAAGGGACAATCCACCGATCATCGCCGCATAGGTCGCGCTACGTTTGAAAGCGGACGTCAACAATGCCTTGTCGATGATGAAAGCGACGGCATTCGCAAGATGACCGATGATGGCGAGAAGAATGTAGGACATGATTTAGGCGCTAGGCTCTAGGCTCTAGGCGCTAGGCTCTAGTTTCTAGCTAAAGCCTAGAGCCTAGAGCCTAAAAGCTAACAACATCCCCCAACCTCGGCGCATCGGCGGGGATTTTTAATTTTTGTGTGAATCGCGTGGCGAGTGCTACCGCCGCTCCTTCATCGCCATGCGTGCAATAGATGTGCGACGGTTGTTTGGCAGCCTCGCTCACCCATCGCACCAATTTATTCTGATCTCCGTGCGCGCTATACGCTCCGATGCTCACGACCGTTGCCTTAACTTGTATGCGTTCGCCTAAAACATCAACATATTTATCTCCTTCGTACAGCCGTCGTCCGAGCGTGTTTTGCGCTTGATAGCCGATGATGAGCACAGTTGTGGAAGCGCTGCCGAGATATCGCACGAGATGATGCAAAATACGACCGCCGTTCATCATGCCGGCGCCGGCGATGATCACTTTTGGTTTTGGCGCGTCGTTGATCGTCTTAGAATCGTCTCTTGTTGGCGTCACGTGAAGCCCGGGAAAATCCAACATGTCATCGCCTCGAGAAACGTGAGCCAAAGCTTCGGCATCGTAATATTCTGGAAATTCTTTGATCACCTGCGTCGCTTTTATGGCCATGGGACTGTCGAGATACACGTCCACGGGCGGCAGGATTCCGTGCGCTTTTAGATCATGCATTTCATAAAGAAGTTGTTGCGTTCGCTCTATGGCAAAAGCCGGTATGAGGAGTACCCCGCCTCGTTTTACGGTGCCCACGATCGCTTCTTTTAATTTTCCCGCGCGCGTTGATTCGTCTTCATGAATGCGATTTCCGTATGTGGATTCGATGACCAAAATATCCGTTTCCGCCATTTGCGCCGTCTCACGCAGAATGGGCACATGGTCGTTTCCGATATCTCCGGAAAAGGTCACGGCCGCGCCTCCTTCTTCACGAATTTCGATAAAGGCGCTGCCAAAAATATGACCGGCATCGCGAAAACGAAAAGACAGGTCGCCTAATTTTACGGACGCGTTGTAATCAACCGTGGAAAAATATCGGAGCGCCGATTCAATGTCTTTGGCTTCATAGAGCATGGGGCGTTTTTGCTTACGAAACTCATACTCCATAATTTGAAAAGCGTCCTCCAAAACCAATCGGGCAAACCCGGCCGTCGGCGGAGTCAAATAAATTTTTCCGTGAAAACCTTCTTTCACGAGTTTGGGCAAACGGCCAACGTGGTCGAGATGCGCGTGCGTGATGACCACCGCATCGATCGTTTTTGCATCAAAACCAAAAGGCTGAAAATTCTGCGATTCCATAAAAGCCGAACCTTGAAACGCCCCGCAATCAACCAAAATGCGCGTACGATCGGTCTCGAGCAGATAACACGACCCGGTAACCTCGCGCGCGGCGCCAAGAAAAGTGATGTTCATGGAGAGTAGTATAGCATGAGAATAGGATCAGATTCCTCCTCTTAGCTTAAGAGGAGGCGAGGAGGAGTTAAAAAAGAAAAGGGTTATGACGGTAACCTTGCTTAATTTTAACTCCCTCATTCCCTCTTAGGCTAAGAGGGAGGTCAGACGAGGCCCTCTTCTCAAAAGAGAGGTAGTCCCTTACCATGCGTTTATGTTATTCATTCGTAAGTTTGAAGAAATTTCGAAACATGACGTCGGCATCGCCGGAGGCAAGGGCGCGTCGCTCGGCGAAATGACGCAAGCCGGAATTCCCGTGCCGCCGGGATTTGTGATTTTGTCAGGTGCTTTTGAACAGTTTTTGGAGGAGACGGATGTTGGAGTCGAGGTGGATGCGATTTTGCGCACGGTTGATCATCAAAAAATGCATACGGTCGAGGACGCATCGGAAAAGATTCACGCGCTGATTGTGAACGCGGAAATGCCAAAAGATATTGAGGAGGAGATTTGGGCTGCAACCCCCCAACCCCCTTATCAGGGGGCTTTCCGACATCCCCCTGATAAGGGGGAAAGAGGGGGTTTCCCCGTCGCTGTTCGCTCCAGCGCCACTGCCGAAGACAGTTCAGCGGCCGCATGGGCGGGTCAACTCGACAGTTTTTTGAACACCACGGAAGAGACGCTCATCGAAAACGTAAAAAAATGTTGGGCGTCATTATTTACTCCGCGCGCAATTTTTTATCGTTTTGAAAAAGGACTCCATGAACAAAAAATTTCCGTGGCCGTTGTCGTTCAACAAATGATTCAAAGCGAGGTTTCAGGCATCTCCTTTTCGGTACATCCTGTGACGCAAGATCGAAATCAGTTGATTATCGAGGCCGGCATTGGTCTCGGCGAAGCCATCGTCTCCGGTCAAATTACCCCGGACAGTTATGTGGTCGAAAAAACTGGATGGAAAATTTTAGACAAAAACGTGAATGAACAGAAGAAGGCAATTTTTGTCATTCCTGCGGAGGCAGGAATCCAGTCGGAGGGGATGGATCCCCGCATTCGCGAGGATGACAATCCGAACAGATGGTTCCCTCTCGGTCCCGAAGGCTCACAACAAAAACTCTCGGACCAAGAAATCCTCGAACTCTCAAAACTCGTCGTCAACATCGAAAATCATTACGGCTTTCCGGTCGATGTTGAATGGGCGCGAGAGGGAGGGAAATTTTATGTGGTGCAAAGTCGACCGATCACGACACTTAATCCAGCCTAAGATATGAATCAAAAATGGGTCCCGATTGTCACGCGGCGCATAAGTGTGCTCCGCACATTTTTAACCGCGCGCGGATCTCATGACGAGGTTCGACGATATCTTGGAGTGGCTTTGGGGTATCTCGCCATTACCAAAAACGAATTAACAAGCGTGTATCTGGCATCGAAAGATACAAAGCGTTTGAGTGAAGTTATTATAGAAAAAATGACGCAAAACCCGCTCTTTCCAAAAACACAATTTGATGATTGCCAAGAGACCTGCGAATCGTTTGTCCAAGTGAGTATAGAGTGTTCGAGAGACATGGGAACAGAAAATCTGTTAGAACCCTTTCAACGTTATTGCGATGCCTACATTCGATTCGCCAAGTTTATGGCCATCCCTGTGGCCGTAGAAAAAATGTTGACCCATCGCATCAGCCAAGCTTTGCAGGATCGTGTTGGAACGGAAGGAGTAGCGCCGTATTTAGCTAAACTCATGACCACACCGCATCTTTCTGAATCTCAACTCGAGCCATTAGCTCTTTTACGATTGGCCATCCAAGCAAAAGAACACGCGATCAGGAGCGGACTCAAGGCGCACGCAGACCGTTTTCGTTGGTTGAGTTGCTATAATATCGACGAACCGGCTTATTCGGATGAACATTTTTCCGGGCGTGTTGAGGAACTGGAAAAATTATCCAAACAGGAATTGCAAAAGCAGTTGCAAGAAATCGAAGCGCGACACGAACAGGATCAAACCGTCTATCGAACAATTTTAGATGAGCTTAAACTCGATGAGGCTATGGTGCATGAGATCGAACTGCTGCGCGAGTATGTTTATTTGCGAACGTATCGAGTGGAGATGCAGTCAAAAGCGAATTTCTCTATTCAGCCGCTTTTTCAAAAATTAAGCGAGCGATTTTCTCTGTCGCTCCGTCTTACGATTGCTCTCACTCCGGAAGAAATGGAAAAAGCGCTCTTGAGCGTCAACGATGTGCCTTCCGCGAATGATTTGGAGGATCGTTGTCGTCATCACGCGTTTCGTTATGATGAAACCGGAATCGTTTTTGTCACAGGTTTTGAGGCGGATGGACTTGAGCGGGATGAGTTGGGAATTATCGAGAATGGGGTTGTGAACGAAATGACCGGCAATGCCGCCTATCCGGGAAAGCCGTTGCGAGGAACGGTTCAAGTCGTTTTGACGAAAGAGGCGATGTCACAATTTCAAGATAACGCGATTTTAGTCACCACCATGACCACGCCGGAATTTGTGCCGATAATGAAAAAAGCAAAAGCGATCATTACGGATGAAGGCGGTGTTCTCTGCCACGCGGCAATCATCGCGCGGGAATTAAAAAAACCCTGCATCATCGGCACAAAAATCGCGACGCAAGTTTTGAAGGATGGAGATAAAGTTGAGGTGGATGCAAATCAAGGAATAGTACGAATTCTCAAACGAGCATAGACTATTCTCAAATTCTTAAGAATTTGAGAATAGGAATTTCGAATCCCCTCCTTTCTCCCCCTTCAACGAGTGCTGGTTTTTAAATTTGGCCGCGCCAAGTGTCTGAGAACCATACGCGCAAGCGACGTTCCCGAAAGGGAACTAACAGACGGTCGAGTTTTGGCGCGGTAAAATTTAAAAACCAGCGCTCGCGCTCCCCTCACTTCTCCAACCCCGCGAACATCCGGTCATCAATGGTGACCTCGATCCATGTGCGGCCGCGATTGAAAAGAAATTCTTTTCCATCCTTGCTTTCAAATTTGATCGGTTCTCCGGCGCTCCTTCGCCAACGAATCGTATATTTATTTCCATCTCGATAGGCGAGCGCATCTCCGCTCCCAATCGTCCGCACATGTAGTCGGCCAACGTCGTCTAACACGCGGGCGTCTGTTTTCATCACGATCACGTTCTCGCTTTCTATCGCCGTCCCATCAACATCCGACGATGGCGCTCCCGTTTGATAGCGGCGATAGCGATTCTGCGTTTGATCAAATTTCCACAAAACCGTGTACGGTCCGCCGTACGTCACTTTCACGGATAAGACTCCTCCCAATTTACGCGTGGACGAAGTCGCCTCATCTTGAAAATGCCAAGCGAGCGGCGCGGTTGAACTGGCAAATTCCATGGAGGCCTGATCCATCAACCGAGAGTTTGTGTAAGTATTGTGAGGCATAAACCGGTCACCGGAACGCCAAAAAAATCGACCGCGCGGTATTTCATCAACATCAAAAATGGGGGAAGAAGAAGCCAATTGCTTAAGCGCTTCCGGACTGCCACCCACATGAAAATACAACGCATTCCATGCTTTGACCCAATCCACAAAATAAGGTCGCGCGCTGCGGATAGGGCCTATCTCGGCCACCGTACTGGTCGGATCAAAAAAAGCCATAAACCGCGTGACACCGCCTTCCACGGGCGCTTCGATCACCATATTCGCTTTAGACAAACCGGATAACGGTCGAGCGTTGATTTCATTGTCAATCATCACCGCGTGCGGCTGGAGCGCTTCTTCTCCCATTGACACGAGGACTCCATCCAACCGTCGAGCCACAAGTTTTACGGTTGACGATGCCTCTGTGATTAGAGGCGTGACCGGACTTGCATCGATACGCGTCTTGCCCGTGATGATAAGATAAAATAATCCGCTTGACAGTAGCAACAACAAAACGGCCCCAACCGCAATCCGGAGTTGAGACCGTTCCAGGGTATCGATAAATTTCACAATTATTTTTTGGTTGCTTCTTCGGCTGCGGCTTCTTCCGCTTTCTTGGCTTCTTCGGCCGCTTTCTTTTCTTCGCCCTCGGTTTTGACCGCCGTCACATCGGCCACGGCAGGTTCGTCCAGCTTCTTTAATTCTTCTTCCGTGAGCGGTCGGGCTACGGTGGCGACGGTTATGCCGGCATCGGTCACAAGCTTCACGCCCGATGGTAAGGCGAGTCCGCCAACCGTAACGGCAACCTCAAACGTAACGAGCGAGGACAAATCCACCTCAATCTCATGCGGCAGATCAGCCGGCAAACAACGTACCTCAATGTGATCGAGTGACTTGATGAGCGTTCCTCCATCCTCTTTGACAGCACGCGATTCGCCGACAAACTTTAACGGAATATTGGCGGTCAGCTCCTCATCCATGCGTACTTGATAAAAATCGATGTGCGTCGGTTCAACCTTAATCGGATGCATCTGCACCTCTTTGATAAGCACTTTGACCGGCGATTGATCGCCCAAGGTCAGATCAACCAGCGAAGAATATCCGGCGGCGCGCAAAAGTTTTACAAATTCCGAATGACCCACGGAGATGGATTGGGAAGCGATCCCATGACCATAAACAACCGCCCCGATTCGACCGGTTTTTTGCTCGTCTCTTGAGCGTTTGGCTAAATTTGTGCGCACCGTGGCGGAAATGGCGTAGGACATGGGGAAGAAGTAGGAAGCAGGAATAAAGAATCAAGAATGATGAAGCGGGAAATACTGGAATCAAAGTGTCGTTAGAATACGGGAATTCCGGAAAAGCGTCAAGAGGCGGCCTGTTTCATTAACACTCGGCACACTTCGCGGCTCTGTCCTTCCAAAATTTCATGCCACCCCACGCATTCATCCGCGTTGATGATAGGGAATTTTTGGAAACGTAGCGCGTCCTTAGCCTCCAGATCCGTCACAAGTCCGAGCGAGCTCAATCCGCCGGAAGACTCCAAAATAATGGCTAACATGGCATGCCCGCACCCGTCGCAGGTGCAGTGAAACAGGCGTACATTTCCCCGTTCACCCACCAGATGAATTTTTTCTTGAGCGTAGTCAGCCTGACACATCGGACACTGGGCGATGATGTGCGGATGAGGTGTCATATATCCAAGTTTTTAACATGCTTGGCGTTGGTCTGAATAAATTTTTTGCGCGGCGCAACTTCCGCGCCCATGAGCGTATCAAACACTTCGTCCGCCTTAGCCGCGTCTTCCACTTTTACCAGTTTCATAATACGTGTTGCCGGATTCATGGTCGTTTCCCACAACTGTTCCGGATTCATTTCTCCCAAACCTTTGTAGCGTTGGATGGATATACCGCCCGTTTTGATCGTCCCCTCTTCTTCTTCGACCACATCTTCTTCGATGACTTTTAGCTTTGAACTTTCCGCTTTGGACTTTGTTTTTTTCAATTCTTCAATAAATTGATCTCGCTCCGCGTCACTAAACGCATATTTAAACGCTTTGCCTTTTGCCACACGAAACAGCGGAGGTTGCGCGATGTAGATGTGACCCTTTGCGATCAATTCCGGAAAATAGCGATAGAACAGCGTCAATAGCAATATTCGAATGTGCGCCCCGTCCACGTCAGCGTCCGTCATGATGACGACGCGTCCGTAACGCAACTTGGTGATGTCGAACATTTCGCCGATGTTGGTGCCGAGGGCAATCAACAAATTTTTTATTTCATTGTTCCCCAACATTTTATCCAAACGCGCGCGCTCCACATTTAAAATTTTTCCGCGCAACGGCAAAATCGCCTGAAAGTCGCGATTGCGACCTTGCTTGGCGGAACCGCCGGCGGAATCCCCCTCCACGATGTACAGTTCGCACACGGCAGGATCGCGATTGGAACAGTCCGCCAGTTTTCCGGGAAGCGTCATCCCCTCGAGCGCGCCTTTGCGCAACACCGTATCGCGGGCGGCGCGGGCAGCAGCTCGAGCGCGTTGTGCTAACACGCATTTACCGATGACGGCTTCCGCGTCGCGCGGATGCTCCTCTAAAAAAGTGGCGAGCGCGTCCGTCATCACCGATTCAACCGCGGAGCGCACTTCCGGCGTTCCCAACTTTGCCTTGGTTTGACCTTCAAACTGCGGTTCCGGATAGCGAATGGAAATCACGGCCGTCAACCCCTCGCGCACATCCTCGCCGCTCAAATTATCATCCTTTTCTTTAATGTAACCTTTGCCACGCGCGTAATTGTTGAGCACGCGAGTAAGGGCCGCGCGAAATCCCTGCACGTGCGTTCCCCCTTCCGGATTGATGATGTTGTTGGCAAAAGCGTACAGCGTTTCTTGATAATCTTCCGTGTATTGCAAACCGATGGAAACTTCGGTTTTATCCACCTGCTTTTCTACAAAAAATACGTTGTCGTGTTTTACGTGCTTCTTGTGATTTAGATGACGGATGTAGGACGCGACACCACCCTCAAAATAAAAGGTGTAAATATCCGGATGATCTTTTTCACGCAGATCAACCACGGAAAGTTTGAGCCCCTTGGTCAAATAACACTGTTGACGGTAGTGATCTAAAATCCGCGCATGATCCAAAGCCGTTCCTTCGGTAAAAATTTGCGGATCAGGACGAAACGTGACGGTCGTCCCGTGCCGTTTGCTGGTTCCCACTTTTTTGACTTTGTATTTTGGCTCGCCGCGCACATATTCCTGTTCCCACATGCCGCCGTCGCGTTCAACCGTCACTTTGAGCCATTCAGACAGCGCATTCACGACCGATATGCCCACGCCATGCAACCCTCCGGAAATTTTATAGCCGCTTTCCGCTCCACCAAATTTTCCTCCGGCATGGAGCTTGGTCATCACAAGCTCGAGTGCTGACACTTTATATTGTTTATGAATATCGACGGGGATGCCGCGACCGTTGTCTGAAACGGAAACTTCGTCGTTTGGTCGAAGCGTGAGGATGATCTCATCGGCATGACCGGCCATGGCCTCGTCAAAAGCGTTATCCGCCGTTTCACGCAACAGGTGAAACAGTCCTTCGGGACCGGTCGATCCGATGTACATCCCTGGTCGCTTGCGCACCGGCTCCAACCCTTCCAGCACGGAAATCTGTTCGGCACCGTATTGGGCTGTCTTGACTTTTTTGGTATGTTTTGGCATATTGGATGCCATCCATCATAACGGAATTTCACCCACAAGAACAGACCTTTTGGTCAAGGAGGAAGATCCATGCCCAGAATCTTGCGGAATAAAAACAACGAAATTTCCGTGTTCATGGATGACCTGCCCGAGACGGAACGCGTCGCCATACACGCAACGATCCGACTGACTCACGAAATCGAGCTGCTCCTCAATTTCGCCATGTTCTTTGTTGGCGTTTCCGCGGGATTCTTATCCGGCATCCTCATCGTCCTTGGTGTCGTGTCGGCTGCAAGTAAAGAATTCGCCGACGGCTCCGGCGCATTACTCTTCGTGATGATCACGCTCCTTCTCACGACCATTCTCGGCGGCTTCTCCGGCTACTTCATCGATTCCTACACTGCTTGGAACTATCTGCCGGGAAAAGTCCACCAACTCGCGAGCGAGGTGAGTCGCTCCCCAACCGCAGCCGAGTTTGTGCGCGAGTACGCGCGTACTCATCCGCACTGGGCCAAGAACGTCGCCCTGCACCATCCGAAACTTTTGGCCGCCACGCCGTAAGTCCCCTTCCTTCATCACTCCGTTCGATGCTCTCGACCGGATTTTTTTATCAACCCCCAAAGCAGGTTCAATACCCCGTCCGCTTGCGGCGTCTGTCTCCCGAACCTCACCCTGCCCTCTCCTTCGTAAGGAGAGGGTTCTGAAGGTTCTGATCGGATCTGACATCCCTCCTTACGAAGGAGGGAATGAGGGAGGTGGTAGCCCGATACCCCGTCCGCTTTCGGCAGGGTAGTTCATTGGTCAAAAGCTTGACCTTGAGAAGCTTGACTTTTTGATTGATAGAGGGTAAAAAAGTAACGGACTTCAAAAACAGAACAAAGGGAAAGGAGTCGTCATGGAAATGGAATTTCTACGTCAGATAGGGTGGTTGTGCGGGATCGCTGGCCTGGTGGGAATGATCCTCGTCGGTCACATCCCACTCCTCATCCTGTGGTTCATTCCCGAACGTTTCTTCAAGATCACGACTTCGCCGCAGAGGGATTACGATCTTGGATACCGCGAGCCGTGGCCTCCGACCAAGGAGCCACACGTCCCTTGGCTCCGACGCGTGCGGGATCGGTTGAGGTCATGGAGATTCACCTGCAGAAAAGTTGCCCTCGTGTATTATATCTTTCTTAGCTGCTCGGCGGTCATCCTTGTGGTCGCGATGATTGTCCGGACCTATGAGCACAGGAGGCAGCTGGCTTTCGTGAGCTTCTACGAGGTGACCGCGCGGAAGTGGGTTTGCAAGACGGTCGTGTGCGAGAATCGAGGAAACGGTCACTGCCTCAATTTTCTCGAAGAAACGGCATCCGGAACGGATGACCGCGTGGATTGTCCGGCAAGCGATCGGCTAACCAACCTCAAGCCGGGAGAGATGGCCACACGCGACTCCAGCTGCGAGATTCGGTTCACGCTCCTTTCGCACAACGGAGAAAATCCGCCGTTCAAATGGATGGCAGGGTGGATACATCCACCGTGGTTGCATGAAGATGAATTCCGAGTTTCCGCGGAATCATTCGATCTCAACTTCAGCCCGTGCGAACAAGAGCTCTGGCCGTATAAAATCGAGCATGTGTGGGAGGCCAAAACCGAACGTCGCGGCTTCGTCCACTTAGACACGCTCCGTCGCGTGTATCCGCCGCTTGCAGATCCGCTCCCCACCCCGCATCCGTAACACGCTCCTTGATCATTCCTCCGCCCCGTTGACGAACACCGTCGCGGGGTCTTTTTTATAAAATTTACGAAAGCACGAAATTTTACAAAAATACGAAACAGCTCATTACCCATTACTCATTACGCATTACGCCACACTTTGTTATACTGTCTCCATGTCCAACAATCATCAGATCGGCAGCGGAATGACGGAGGAGGAACTCAAACTTGCTTCTTGGTGGGTGCGGCATCGACCGGGGTTGCATCGCTTGGGATACGGAACGCTTATCGTTCTCAATATTGTTTTTTGGAGTTTTATTTTGTGGTCTGTATTGGATACCTACGTTATCTCTTATCCGCGCGAATCGCGCATCACGCAAACCATCGTTCAACACGGTTTAAATCCGGAAGGCCTGCAAAGTTCCGCGCCGCAATCCATCCAAACCAGCGAGGTTCTCGCTTTTTCATCAACCGAAAACCGTCAGGATTTTTTAATCCTCGCCACCAACCCCAACTCAAACTGGTGGGTCGATTTTACCTATCGCTTTATGGTTGACGGGGAACCCACGCCGGCTCGACGCGGATACCTCCTGCCGCAAAGTCAGCGGTATTTAACCGAGCTGGGATGGAAAGGAAAGGGCGCGGGTCGCTCCGGCCAATTCCAGGTGAGCGACATGGCGTGGCATCGTCTGAAACCGGAATTAGTCGAGCGTAATTATTCTTCGTTTCTTGCCAAGCGCTCACAGATCACTTTTGATGCCATCGCCTATAAAAATGATTTGACGCTGGACAGCCATCGCGTGGGGCAAACATCTTTTGTCTTAAAAAACGCGAGCGCCTACGGATTTTGGGCCGTTGATCTCACGATCTTGCTCTACCGCAGAGACACGCTCATGGCCGTTACAACCATCACGGAACGAGAAATAAAACCTGGTGAATCAAGGCCGATCACCGTCCATTGGTTTGAAAATCTTCCGGACATCACCAAAACCGAAATACGCGCGAGTATAAATGTTTTAGATCCGTCTGCCTATTTGCCAAGCAATCGTTTCTGAATCGACAGTCTTCTATTTGACGCTTCTTGCTTCTTGATTCTTGCTTCTTAATTCCTCCCCATGCCACATCTTCTTGAACGGCTGGAACGATTTGACTGGACCCTTGTCACGGCGGCAATCGTTTTAGCGGCGCTTGGGCTGGTGGAAATTTATGGGATCGGCGTTTCCCGTGAACCCGCCGATCTATTTCCCTTTTACAAACAACTCGTCGCAGCCCTCTTGGGGCTTACGGCGATCGTTGTTCTTATTTCATTGGATTATCGGCAGATGAAGGCTTATAGCTTTCTTCTCTATCTCGGCGGCGGGTTGCTTCTGACTACCGTTCTTTTTTTCGGCCACACCATTCGTCACACTCAAGGATGGTTCCGGCTGGGCAGCCTCTCCTTTCAACCGGTGGAAATAGCCAAAGTCACGTTGACGATTTATCTTGCCGCGCTTTTTGCCAGACGAAGTCACGGCCGCTTGAGCTGGCGAGAATTCGGTTTAAGCGGATGCGCCACATTTGCGTACGCGGCTCTCGTTTTCCTGCAACCGGATTTTGGATCCGGCATGGTTTTGGTTGGAATCTGGGTCCTGTTGAGTTTGTTTGCCCGCTTGCCGCATCGCGCATGGTTCTTTCTGCCTCTGGCGGTTCTTGCGTTAAGCGGCTTGGTGTGGTCAGTGGGACTCAAACCCTATCAGCAGGAACGTATTTTGACATTTCTTCATCCGGGATCCGATCCGCGAGGAGCCAGTTACAACGCCGCTCAAGCGCATATCGCGATCGGCTCCGGCGGTTGGTTTGGAAAAGGAATCGGCGAGGGCTCGCAAGCCCGCTTACGATTTTTGCCGGCAGCCGCCACGGATTTTATGTTTGCGGTCATTGGAGAGGAGCTTGGATTTATCGGAATTTCCATCGTCTTGGGACTTTTCCTGCTTATTCTCTATCGCTTTATTCGATTGGCGGAAGAATCGGGCGAGGATTTTGCCGCCCTCCTTTTGATCGGACTCGGCGCGGGATTTCTTATTCATATTACGGTAAACGGCGGCATGAATCTTGGCATCATGCCGATCACCGGACTCCCCATGCCTTTTCTCTCGGCTGCCGCGTCCTCTTTGGTGGTAGCCTTTATCAGCATCGGCCTGGCGGAGAGTGTCGCGATCAAACGAAGAGGCAAAGGAGAATAAAAAAGAACCCTTGATTAAATCGTCGTCCATCCATATCATGTGAGCACCGCGGGTATCGTATAGTGGCTATTATGAGTGCTTCCCAAGCACTAGAGGGGGGTTCGATTCCCCCTACCCGCTAGTGCCAGCTTAGCTCAGTTGGTAGAGCAATGCTTTCGTAAAGCAGAGGTCCCGGGTTCAAATCCCGGAGCTGGCTCCACACAAAAACCACCCCATAAAATGGGTGGTTTTTAATATTGAGAATATAAATTTTTCTCTTTTCCTTGCTAAGCACGCTCAAAAATGATTTGATATAAACCTTGACCAAACAACAGCCCATGAAAAAGGAGGGACGGTCATGGCGCAATTTTTTGATCAACATGTCGCACGGTCCGTTGTTACGGTCTTTCCGCGGTGGCTTCATCCGAACCATCTCTCGATCATACGCGCGGCGTTCGTCGTACCCGTCATTTACTGGCGCGACCAACCTTCGATCGCCGTGAGCGCGTTGATCCTCTCGAGCGTGTTCGATATGTTCGATGGTCCGTTGGCGAGGCTGCGCAAACAGGTGAGTCAAACCGGGGCAACCTTGGACGCGACCGCCGACAAAATCTTCGTTCTTGGCGTTCTGTTCTTCGCCTGTGGGGATCGAGTGGCACTCAATATCCGCATCACCGTTGCCGCACTCGACTTCGTGTTGACGCTGATGCGTCCCTTGAAAAGACGGTTTGGCGTGACCACCAACTCCAACATCTGGGGAGCGTGGAAGACATGGGTGCAGAGCTTCGCCCTCGCCTTCGTCCTCACGCGCAACAGCTTTTTTGAAGCCGCCGCACCGTACGTTTTCTCCGCAGCCATCTGCCTCGCCTGCCTCTCTCTCGCCGGTCATCTTCGAGACTTCCGCAGGAACGACATCGCTTCTTAGATGTCGTTTTTTTATGCCAATAAGCCAACCCCACGAGCCCTATTGACTTTTTTGTGAAAGTCTGGCATACTGTGCCCATAGAATTGTCGTATTTTTGAAAGGTCGTCACTTTCACAAATATATTTTAACTCTGCGATTCTTTATCATGAATAGAATAAAAACTATGAATGGTGTTATCAAAAAACTCACCGACCGAGGCTTCGGCTTTATCGGTGCCGAAGGCCAGGAGAAAGATCTTTTCTTCCACGGCAAGTCGTTGGTTGGCGTCATGTTTGATGAACTTCGTGAGGGCGATGCCGTCACGTTCGATGTCGAACAGTCCGAGAAAGGTCCTGCCGCCGTCAACGTCAAACGCGCCTAATACTTAAGCGCAAAAAAAATCTCCCCTTTATCGGGGAGATTTTTTTGTTCCGAATTTCATTTTAACGTATCCCCAAACGTGGTTACGGATTTCACGGCTTGCGCCACATCGTAATCTTCTGCGCGGAGAATATCCATTCCAAATGCATAATCCGAGGAGAACGCGTCCGCGATGTCGTCAATCAGGTCATTCCAACGAGAACCGTATAATTGAGCGGCGATGTTTTCGCTCGCGATCCAACGCAGGATTCCACCTTTTTCCACGGCATAAACTTTTTGATTGGAACGAAATTTAACCATGCGAACTCCTGGCTTGTAGGTGACTCGATTCCCCAAAGGAAGGGCGGTGAGCGCGTTGGAAGATACAATTTCCACGGGTTCGAAATTTTTATACCAAGAAAAGTAGGATTGTTCATTTGAAAACGCATAGCGAGCGCCATTCATCGCGATAAAAAACACGGTGGAATCATTTTGCGTAGCAAGATTTCCATCATCTGCGAGTTTGATTAACTTCCCGCTCAATGAGTGAGTGGTGGAAATAATGGAAGCCTCTGACGGAAGAATGGTGGGAATGGGAACGGGTGTTGGAGCCAGAGTTGACGGCAAAGACGCGGGAACGGACGGAGACGGCGGCGGTGGTTCGACAGGTGGCGCCTGTGGAGTCGTATATTCCTGATATTGAGTCACGATAGGGGTGATCTTTAAGATATACGGATCGCATGCCCCTCCGCATCCGGAAGAAGGAACGGAAGCGGCTACAAAAGTGAGCGTCGCGGTGGTGGAAGTGGTATCTCCCGAATCTTGATCGTCAAGATAGGTGCCTGTTGCGGAGCCGGTGGCCACGAGCTCCAGTTGAGCGTTTCCCAGAGAAGCTACGTTTGAGGTCACCATACTCAAAGCCGAAGTGTTCCGAAAGATGCCGGAAGACGCGGATGTTTCGGTAAGTGTGACGGTTTCCGCATCAGAACCGGCATTTGGATCCGTGGCGAGCGAAATCGCTATTGTCTCAACCGATCCTCCAAGCAAGTTACGATTTGAATCCTGAACATGAAAATAAACGGAACCCGGGATCGAATAGGATGTGAGTTGATTTCCACTCGAGTCGCTAAAGCGGGCCGCCTCTGCCGTGTGAACGATTTTGCCCGTGGCCCCTCTCGTGAGAGTGCCTGTATTCGTGATAAGCCCGACGGCCGTATAGGTATTATTGCCAACGGCGAGAGTGCTGCCGGAGACCACATTGGTCGTACCCGTGGAAGTCGCATTGACATTCAAAGATGCGTCGCCTCCCGTTGTACGAACATCTAAATTGTTCAAACTCGTGACCGGAATGGTTTGCGCGCTTGTTCCGGAAAACTTGACCGTGCCTGATTGCGGATTAAATGTTCCCGTATGCGTCCACGCATCCCCTATCGCGAGCGTTCCGGAACCTCCGTTGGTTGTGCTTGCATTGATAAACGCGGCGCTCGTTGTAGCCGTACCCGAACCCACCGTGAACACACCGTTATTTTGAAACGTCGAGGCAAAGATCGTTTTACCGGAATTACTGCCGATGGAACCGGTAGAAGTAACAATGCCATTAAAGGTCATCGTTCCTGTGGTGGAAGTGACGGTTCCGATGTTTGTTGTGGTACCGGTAACGGTGAGAGTATTTCCTCTCACATTCGCAAGTGCGGCACTGTTCGTAATATCAAAAGTTCCATTGATTGTGACGGGAATATTGTCGCTATCCGATCCGATCGTCAAAGTCCCACCGGTCTTCTCAATGATCACATTGTTGTAAGGACCCGCTCCCAATAAACTGCTACTTGATCCAATCACTCGCACCGTGCTACTGCTCGGATCAAAGGTTCCCGCTCCCAATGCAGATCCTTGTATCCGAAAATTAGCATTGCTGACCATAATCACGCTTGAGGAAGTAGCGTAGGTTGTGGAGGTGGAAAAGGTTTGAAAATAACTGGTAACGGTGGTGGTTGCTGAACTCAAATACATTGTTCCATAATTGGAAATAGTGAATTTCATCAGTGTCGGGCCGCTCCCAAAAGCTATTGTTCCATAGTTGGAAACAGTATCCACGGTTCCGGATGCGCTCCCAAAACTTATGGTCCCGGAATTGGTACCTCTGATGGTATAACTCCCTGCGCCAACGGTCACTCGGCTTCCATTGTCCACGGTTGTGTCTGAAGGTGTAAGGAGGCTTCCATTTCCCAATTCTATAACACCTCCATTTGTCACAGAAAGAGAATCAGCGAAGTTTATGGTACTTGAATTAGAACCAAGAGAACCGGAGAGAGTCACGGGGGAATTGAAAGTAAAATTTCCTGTGGTTGAGGTCACAACCGTTCCGGCTCCGATCGTGATCGGTGTGAGGTTTGTCATGGTGAGATTTTTATCGCCCAGAGACAAGGTTCCGCCGCCGGTCGTAGAAAAGCCACCATTGACTTCGTCGTTTCCATTGTTAATCGTGATGGTAGATCCGGTTGTGGTGAGCGTCGCCGTACCAGCGCTCTTGATCATGTTTAAACTGCTAAAGCTTGCGATACCACTAATGGTTTGATTGAGTGAGCCGGATAAGCGAGTTTTTAGCCTAGAAGTAGTAAAGTAACCGAGACCTGAATGGGTCAGATCCCCTTCAACCGCCAAGATTCCAGGGGGACCATTTGTCGGTGCCGATGTAGTAAGCGTGCCGTTATTAACAAAATTTCCCGTGCTCGTAACAACGCCTGTGCCGACATCGATCCTTCCTCCGGAACTGATGGTGATGGTGGAAGTTGCCAACAAGCCTTGCGTTAAAACATTCAACGTACCCGTTGTCGTGACCGTACTCACAGTGATCGGGCCGGCAGACATATTTGTTGTGGTGCCTGTCGGAATGATCACATCGTCTCCATTTCCCGGAACCACGCCGCAACTCCAATTTGCCGCGGTATTAAAATCGCTGGTACCCACGCTCGCAAACGTGCAGGCGGCGGCTTTTACGTTTGAAATAGGAACAAAAAGAAACACGCTTGTTGCAAGAACAAAGCCGATACAAATCAAATGCCTCCTGTTTAGCAGCAAATCATTCATGATGAATTTTTATTGTTTTTAGTTTAAACACCTAATCAAAAAAAGTAAAGTGGACAAAAAAACACCCCTTCTCGCAAGAAACTGAAGAAAGGGTGGTGTGAGAACGGTTACTTTCGGACGGTGAGGAATCTCGCGGATGGACGGAAGTTGTCTTCGATATTGGATACGCTCAGCTTTTTGCCGACTTCGTCTTGCAAAATGAACCAATACCAGTGATAATCGCTCATCTCGGCTATGGAGCCGAGAGCGATGGTCGGGCGTTGCCGGTACTCCTCGGGATAACGCGCGGCAAACGCGATCAGTTCCTCGATCAGTGCGGGGCGTAAACCCCGCACTTCAATCTCGAAGATCACATCCTCGAAGGAGGCCTCGCGACCAAGGTAGACGTACTCGAAACCAACCTCGCGCGTCTCTCGGCTGACGTTCTTACAAACCTTGATCGGATTGAAAGTGCCGTAAACAAGGAGCGGGTGAACTTTGGCAGGGAAAAGGCGAGACAATTCCTCCATCGTCGGAATTTTATAGACGACTCTCGCGGAGAACGTAGAAGGAGAGGTTGTGACGAGACCTTCCTCCTTGGAGGAGACCGCGACGTAAAACAACTCCACTCCAACAACCAGAAACAACACGATTTTTGCGAGATTATTCATGTCTACTCTCCCGTGCTTTGGCCACCTTCCGTCTAGACACCGTATCGAGACGTAAGGCACCGTTTCCATACCGTAGTCTGATATCAGGAGTATCACAAAATAATACTTTTTGTCAAAACGGTAAATCCAAACTTCTGGAAACAAAAACCACGCATTGTACAAAAATAGTGTTCAAATCTATTTTTACTTTATATCAATTTTTCAAAGAGTCATCCCGCTATCCGTACCGCATGCTCCCCTGCCAGTCTGCCAGTAGCCCACGACGATTGCAGATTGTACCCTCCGGTGAAACCGTCAATATCTAAAATTTCTCCGGCAAAAAAAAGTCCCGGGCGGATTTTTGATTCCATCGTCGCCGGATTCACCTGTTTAAGATCCACGCCGCCGGCGGTCACAAATTCATCACCGGCTCCTCGCGTGACCACGTGCAAAGGGATTCCTTTGAGCCATGTGACGGAGCGCATCAAATCTTTTTTGCCGATTTCACCGGCTTTTTTTTGCGAAGAAATCTTCAGCTCAAGACATAACATATCGGCGAGAGATTTTGGAACGATCCCCATGAGACTGTTCACAAAACTTTTTTTCGCATTGGCGATTGTATGCCTCTCGATTATCACGCGAAGTTCATCCGCAGATTGATCGGGAAAAAGGTCAATCGAAATTTCAAGCGGATGATCGCGATCGTATGTCTCAAACGCGACAAGCGAAGAAACGGCAAAAACCGCGGGTCCGCTCACGCCTTTATGCGTAAAAAGAAACGACCCTGTGTACGAGGGATTCTTTCCGCGTTTGGCGATGATCGTCGCTTTTTCAAACGAAAGTCCGGAAAGATCGCCAGGCCATGTCTCCCGAGTAAAAAAAGCATTCAAGCTTGGCATGAGCGCGGTGACCGTGTGCCCCAAAGCTTGAGCAAAGGCATAGCCATCTCCGGTCGAACCGGTTTGTCGATACGCTTGACCGCCGGTCGTCAAAATCACACGATCAACGATCAAAGGTTCGGCCACATCCTTCAAAAAAATACTAAAGCCGTGAGCTTGTCGAACGGTCGAAGACTCAATCCTCACCGCCGACTTTTTTAAGAGAACATGAATGCGCGAAGCATCAAAAAGGTGTTCAAAAACGCGAACAATATCTTTTCCATTATCCGATTGCGGAAAAACGCGAAAATCCTCTTCGATCTTCAGCGGAACGCCGTGCGCCTCAAACCACGCGTACACCTGATCCGGCGGAAACAGATGCATGGCGGAGGAAAGAAACTTTGCGCCGCGCGGGTAACGCGTGAGCACGGTTCGCACGTCGGAAACACCGGTCGTGACGTTACACCTTCCACCGCCGGAAATGATCACCTTTTTTCCCAATCCGTCATTGCGTTCGATCAAAAAAATTTCCGCCTCCGGATTTGTCTCATGCGCCGTTGCCGCCGCCATCAACCCCGCGGCTCCTCCGCCGATGATCGCGAGCTTCATACCTCTCTCGTGAGCGTACTCAAATCCAACACCTCATCAAACTTTATTTGGCCAACAAACTCCGTGGCGTGACTCACCAGAATAAGTCCGCCTTGATACGCGTCTAACGCTTTGGCAATCACCGGGATATGACGAAAATTAATATGGTTTGTGGGCTCATCAAGAATCAACAACCCGGGACGCTGCAAAACAAAACGCGCAAAACACAGCAATCCTTTTTGTCCTTCTGATAAGGAACCAACGCTATTCTTCAAAAGATCGGAAGTCAACAAAAATTGAGAAGCGACAGAACGCAACTCTTCATTCGAAGGATTTTCCATCACCGATTCAAGCGATTGATACGTCGTTTCCTCAAAATTCAATCCGGAAAAATCCTGACGATAATAACCGACCTTCACTCCCGCGGTGATGGAAATGCCAGCGTCTTTTCCTTCCGCCAATGTGCGCAGCAGCGTGCTCTTACCGATCCCGTTTGGTCCCATAACAAGAAGTTTTCGATTTTTTCGAATCGTAATTTCCACCTTGGCGCGGTGCGGCTCATGATTTTTGATCACCTTGACCGAAGTGATCGTCGCGAGCGTCCCGGAAATGTCCTGGACAGGAATCAAAAAATCCCGAATCGTTTTATCATCGCGACGCACATCCACCATCTCCTCTTCCGCTTCTTCCACCTGATCACGCAGCTTGCTCGCCAGTTTGCGCATTTTTCCTCCCTTGTTGGCAAAAAAATTTACTTTATCCTTTCGATCTTGAATATCTTTTAAGAGTCTCGCGTTCTTCATCCGTTCGCGTTCCAACCGAGCCGCAATCTCCTCAACCACGTTAAAGTAGTTGCCAACATACTGCTCGACCTTGTGCGTAAACACATCCAAATGCAAAACCCCTTCGGTAAAAGCATTCAAAAAATCCGCGTCGTGAGAAATCACCAGAACGGTTTTGGGATACATCACCAAAAATGACGTGAGATGTTCGATCCCTGCTTGGTCTAAATTATTTGTGGGTTCATCAAGCAACAAAATATCTGGATTCTGGATCAGGGCATACGCAAGCAACAACCGCGCCTGCTGACCGCCGGAAAACTCTTTTATTTTTTTATCAGTCGGCGCTGTGAGATTCACGATTTCGAGTACATCCTTGATTCGACCTTCGATATTGTATGTTTTTTCCGGAAACGCATGCGCAAAATATTCGACGATCGTTTCTTCCATGCGATCGCGTGGAATCACCTGCAGCGCGGTGGCGATGGTCGCGTCTTTTTTTATGTGTACCCCTCCCTCGCGCGGCTTTAAGGCTCCGGTCATCAATTGGAAAATGGTACTTTTGCCAGCGCCATTTTGTCCCATCACCGTCATCTTAACATTTTCGCGTACGGAAAAACTCGCCTCATCCAAAAGGAGATGATCTTCGTCATAGCCGAAGGAAACATCGCTAAAACGAATGATGACGTTGCCGTGATCCATCTAAAAAACTAGTCGTTTAATGATCGAATGATCATGTCCAACTTATTATTGATTTCTTTGAGCAAGTCCGTAAAATTTGTCTCACCACCGCCAAATCGTTTTGGCCTATCGTCCGAATGATTCGAACGGTTCGAACCAAAGGTTTCTGATCTTGATCGACCGGTGTCATTTCCAAAACAATTTTTGCACAAAACAGGTCTTGAACCACTTGGCTTAAACGGAACCTGACAGCGCGAACCGCAATCCGAACACGTCGCCGAATGCATCATCGGCTTCCCCCCACCAAAACTCCGCCCTCCTTTTTTACCTCCGGAATCACGATCACGATGAAAAGCCATAAAATAAATTTCAATAATAAAGAATCCTGTCAAGGATACAGGAAAACAGAAATTTTGGCAAGCGTCTGCACGGGGTCAGGTCCCAAAAACACTATCTACCCGGGAACACGTCGAAGCCGGAGGCGATAGTAAAACCAAACGATAAAGAACAAAAGAAAAAGAGCGAATATTGCCGCGTGCGCTGCACTCGGGCCGTGGCGAGACACACCCTCCCGCCATGAAGAGATAAGGATGCCGACCATCGCGGCGAGAGACCAGATGATCTTAAGATCGAGCATGTGACGATATACATCCGCCGTCGCGTCACGCGCCAAAAACGAAGTTCCCCCGACAGCAAACAGCGCGGCGGCGACCAAGCGTATCGCCAACACATCAACATCCATCCAGCCAAACCTCTGCAACACCTGAACCGGAAAAATGAATAATGGTACCGCCACAACCATGTCCACAAAAAAATGCGAGACGAACCACGCGCGTAATGATGCCGGCACTTCAGATAGAGTCTTCATAACAACAATGATAGATCAAACCACCTATTAATAACAGCCACCAAATCAGCCACCAACCCGAATTATGCAGAAACAGCCAAGGGTAACAACTTCGCGCGATAGCATAAGTTTGTTACCGTCGCTTTACTTAAACTTTGAGAACTTTTGACTCGCATTTTGCGTCGCATCCTTGACAAAACTGAAATAATATTATATACCAGCCAGGCGATAAGGCTCCTTAAAAAATAATTTTTAAGGGCTTGCGCGCCCCAACAAAGGAGGAAGGCATGGAACGAATGGCTGTTTTGCTCATGAGCTTGGCATGGATCGCGGGATGCGCTTCGGCAAGCGACCATGAAGGCTCCATTTCGCAGAGCGGCAAGGTGTGCAAGGGCAAGCGCTGCCGGCCGGTCGACATGGGAGTGGTGACGGACATGGCGGTGGTGGACATGCAGCCCGCCTGCAACCACCTCGCCTCCAAGGAGCTGCTGAAGGGGCTCGACTCTTGGTACACGGCCGAGGTCGCCGCCAACGGCAATTTCCTGACCGTGAACGACGAGGGGTCCGTAGCCAGTTGCTTGCAGACGCAGATCTGGCAGCCTAACGGAACCGTGGTGGGGCAGGTGCCGAACTGCGCCAATGTCGGCGACGCGAGCAATGCCTTCTACACGATCGCCGCGCCGGACGGCTGGTACGCCAAGGTCATCATCCCGGAGATCGACGACGCATGCCAGGGCGGTGCCGCCTACGACTACTCCGTGATTCACATCCTGGCAGATGGCACCATCAGCGGCCACGTGCAGAACCTCGACCACTGCTCCAACGGGATCTGGTACTACCTCGCGGGCGACAAGAACGCGGCGTACCTCATCTACAGCTGGAGCAACGGGACGTTCTGGAGGGTGTTCGCACTCGAAGCAGGGGTGATGCGCTACCTGAAGGACGTTCCTTACGTCGCTGATGTCATGGGACGAACCACCTACACCGCGTTTTTTGTGGTCGACGGCGCGCTCTTCGCGGACGACTACAGCTACGAGGATTGGGGCGGCGGTATCACGAGAGTGCGTCTCAACTTGCGCGGGGTCTATCCCAACAGCGCACGCAGGCTCGCAGTGGCAGACCACTTCGACAACACCGGATTCGAGCGACTCAAGGAGCGCGTCGTCAGCATGGGCGGCTCGATCAATGCGCTGCACGCCTTCGTCATCACGGAAAACGCCAGTAGCGACATGCTGTTCTACGACGCGCAGGACCAGCTCGTCCGCACCCTGCGACCCAAGGAGTGGCAGATCCATCAGTTGGCTCCGATCGGAGCCGGCCGTTGGATCGGCACGCTGACCGTGTCGGCCAACAACTGGGCCATCGAGCACGGCAGTCACGTCTTCCTGTACGATGACGATGGCAACGTGCTGGATCACCTGAAGTTCCTGAACGAGGGGTTCGGATGGCTCGTAAACCTCAAAACCAGTGGGGCCAACGCAGTCGTCGGTCGGAACATGGCCTCCACGAAGCAGGTGCAGAACGACGGCACCGTGGTGACCGTGGGTGACAGCGGCTTCCTGCACTTCAGCTGCGCACCCTAGTCCCAAGACGAACCGCTAGAAAATCCCTCACGCCCCCAGCCATCCTCGGTTGGGGGCTTTTTTTATGATTGCAGATCGTCTGTAACGATTTGTGGATTGTTTGCGCCAGACAAGTCAAACGCTGCGACAAAAGCGTAACAACTTCGCGCGATAGCGTATGTTTGTTACCCTCGCTTTTCGTCTCACGGAGATTCTTATGAACGCTTTCTTTTTCTTAGTTTCCAAAACCAAATAGCTGCGATGGTAGCGAGGAGGGCAGCAACACCCCCTATGACGAGCTTTATCCAAAGCGCTAATTTTTCTCGCTTCTGCTCTAACTCAATCATCCCTCTAACCGTAGCAAAGGGTTCCGTGTTTGCCGCCCTGTATGCAGACACCCGCATCTCGTTGACACCCTCTTCAAGCATGAATGTTTTCTGAAATGTTCCGTCCTTATTAACAGCCAACTCAATTTTTTCTCCATGAAAAGCAACAAAGATATTTGCATTTGGATCGGTTGACGTACCCATCAACACAAATTTCTGCACATCCGTAGTTACGGATTGATCCGGAATCAGGTTCGTCGTAAGAGATGGCTTCATAGCAATCTCAATCCTCTCTCCTTCCTTGACGTACTGCGTGACAGTATCGGCCTTAATCGTCACGCTCTTCTCTCCATCTTTAAGCACCTCTACCTTATATTCATTCTTGTTTAATGTCTTACCGTTTATCGTGACTGGTGAGTTCGCCGTTAATAGTTTAGCTGAATCGTAAAAAGTGCAATTTACATCTTTCTTGAATAGAATCCAGAATCTCCACTCAAACCAAAAGTAATAGGAGTCCATGTGCACCACATCATCTAAACGCTGAAAGGTATCCACGGCGCTCTTGGTCGATAGGTTGGTTTGCCCTAAAAATATAAAGGACATCATCCCTACTCGATCAAGAGCAAAATTATTGACCCTTGCCGGATTCACCTGCTTCAGATTGGTTGTTTTCGATTCCGGTAAATAATACAAATGATTCATCTGAATCTGCGTAATGGAGATGATGGCCGTCTGCTGAATATTTACGACGGTGTTGTTTACGATACTCGGTTGAGCAGATGCCTCTTTTTGATTTGTTGAGAAAAGACATGAACCGTCACCATGCGTTGCGCTGGAATTAAAATTTGTGGCAGATCGATCTGTGCAACCGTACACAATATTTGAGCTCGGCTGACTCGCCGGCTTGGGAAATATGCAAGAACCGTCATCATGCGTTGCACTGAAATTATAGTTCGTTGCCTTGCTATCAGTACAACCATAAATCACCGTTGGAGCTGGGGCGGGTTTTGGATAGGTACATGTGCCATTATCATTCGTTGCATTTGAATTATAATTCGTCGCCTTACTGTCGGTACAGCCGTAAACAACGGTAGGAGTGGGAGCGGGAGTGGGAGTGGGAGTGGGAGTGGGCGCCGCAGGCGGTGGAGTATTCGCATCCTTCAGATAAACATAATGATTGGACGGCAATGACCAAACCGTCCCATTCGCTTGATTATACGTCCATACCGCATCATGATTCGTGGCCGTGGAATCACTGATCATGATGTAATCCCAACCAATAGATCCGTTTGGGCCGGGAGGGTTTTTTGCACCTGTAACCGTAAGCGTGACCCAAGTGTCGTCTGCCAGGGTTGTCACGTTTTTTAATCGATACTGCAGATCATGATTACCCGAAATTCCCGTTTCATAATCAATCAGTGGCGTTCCTCCCGAAATTCCCGAAACACCTAGAGTCGCTCCCGAAAAATCAACATAGGAGTTTGCAAAAGATACCCCGACATACCCTATCTTTAGGTCTTTAGGTAATTTAAGACTAATGGTATACGTTGCGGATTCGCCAAAATATTGGCTACTATACTCAAAAGTGTACGGCACGGGCGTTGCAAGAACGGCCATTGGGACCGCAAGCCCCAAAAAACAAGCAAGGGTTACAACCACCTGCACCACCAACCCCTTATATCCCATACTTTATTTTAATCATTATTTGTTAACTTTATACTCTAACCCCCCTCATCTGTAAAGAAACCACGCAAAAATAAAGTAACAGTAACAACTTCGCGCGATAGCATAAGTTTGTTACCATCGCTTTTCGTCTCGCTATCACGCAAAAACCGGCTTTCGCCGGTTGTTTTTTTCGTGGCTCCGCATTGTGCAGGGTTTTTCAACTGCGATAGAGGCGCATGACGGGTATACACATGTCCCGAAGCCTTGCTAAGCTTATCAAAAACGATTAAAGCTAGGTTACTTCACTTTCAACGATGGAATAATAAGATTCAGCAATCCGTCGTCAGAACTCAGGCTGACATATTTGAATTGGGATCGGTCTGACCGAATGGTGAGTGACTGATATCCGTGCTCGCCGTGCAAGCATGCTTCGTATTGCTGACCGTCGACAGAAGGAATCATCAACTTGCGCCGCGAAAAATAGTCACCGCTTTCACATTCTAAAAGACGATCACCTACAACGGCGTTTGAATCGTCCTCTGCAGGAGTCTTTATATCGAGATAGAGCTTCTGAGCGCTGCCTCCCTTATTATTGTAATTAAAACGAGTAAAAACCAGAGAAGCGTCATTCTTGGTTAGCAACCAGGCACAAGGATATTGAAATACCAGCAGATCGTTTTCATATGTTTTTGGACAAGCAGAAGCTAAATCCACAGCGACGTCCCGACGGCCGTGCTCAATAACAGAAACAGAGATGGCGATGATCGCAATAAGACCAGAACCTACAATAAACAAAAGACCGATTATCTTTATCATACGAGTGCTGTGATTATTTTTCAAACCCCTATTTTTCAATCAAACGATTGAAAAAAATTAACGAAGCGTACTCTCAAGCAAGATCCCATTCGCCCAATATGCGTCGGTATCACCATCGGGTAAAAGATCATAAGTTGCCGTATCCCAATATGGGACAAGGTCCGTCGAAACGATCTTCGCTCCATCATAGATGTCCCCCGTGTGCAAACTCATGATGGGATGGCCGTTCAAGATGGGATGATTGGGTGAGACCCATACCTCACGTCCATCCGACAAAATAAGATGGACAACTTTATGCGAGGCCGATACCGGGGTTTGAGACACTTTGATGATGGTGCGCGGAACTTTTTTCCCGTGCGCATTCAGCGACCACACGGGCATGCCGATTTTAAGGTCAGTCACCTTTACGTCTCCGTTGGGGGTTGCGACAAAAGTATTTGAGGCAAGACAGATCGGACACATCCTTGGTTTTTTTGCGAAGGCGTCCGTTTGACAGTGGTAGGACGGAGGTGGTTCATCAACACGAATCACAGGCGGACCACAATCTTGAATACATTGATATCCTAAACCGCAACCGGCATCGCCCGGACCGTGACAGGTTTTATTGATAGGACTCAGTGGCGGAACAGGCTCGGGCGGTGGGTTTGGACAGGCGGAAAATTCGCACTTCGGTCCTGTGCGACTCACATAACTCCCGTCCGGACATTGTTTGGCCTCCATCGTACAGGCGACAGGCCCGGGCTCTAGTGACGGCGTCGGAGGAATTGAAATCCCCTGGAAACAACCTGCCCCAAGCAAGAGGAGAACGAGGAATGAAAAAGAGAGATGGTTCATGTTTTATGGGTGGTTTTTTCTGCCTATCTATTTTTCATTTCTTTCAATATCTTCTCAGCAATCTTTTGTGGCGTTGATCCAATGGTATCAATTAAACGCATTTGCGAATCTTTTTCTTTGTTCACATGGATATTTATATTCCGCATGATACGAGACAGAGCCATTGGCTTACGCGTAGCCAAATTCGCCTTTTGTGCCATCCTGTCCTTGATTCTAGCGAGTAAGACATCTTGAGGTGCTGTTAGCTCAAACAAGAAAAAAGAAGCTTTGTGTTTTTTTGCCAGCTCACGAAAAAACCGAACGTGTTCCAAATAAAAACCTTGTCGCAGACTCAATATATGATTACTAGTCTCCCTTTTTTCAATAACTCTTTGCATATTCTGGATTCAGTCAAAATTCCACCATCTTTCTTTTTTGATGATGACCTTTTGACCAAACGCATGTGGATCACCACACACGTTCCGTCATGGCTCCGAGGGTCGGGATCGAACCGACGACCAAGGGATTACATTTGTCTCCGTGTTTCCACGAAGGATGGACTATATCTTGTCCGACGAGTGTCGGACTGAGGCGCTTCGGATCGATCTCTCGACCCTACTCCCTTGCGGGATAGTCTCTGAACCTTCCCCAACCGATGTCGGGGCTTGGCTGCTGATTACCATCGCCATCCGATCGACGGCTTTAGGCTTCCAGTCCCACTTCGCATTCAGCTTCATGGGATCCGCCATAACCTATGTTAGGCGTAGGCGGACAATTCACCTCATTTTTCAACCGATGTTACCATCGGAAGCTGCGTTATACCGGCGTGAATCTCTCGATGACAGTTTGCACAAAGAAGAACACACTTGCGAACTTCTTTTTTCACACGATCCCATGAACGCGTCAGCCCATCCGCCGAAATACTGAAATCTTTTTTCGACGGATCCGGATGATGGAATTCAAGGGCTGCAATGCATTTATGATATCCACAAATGACACATTGGCCTCCCTTAAAATCCACAGCCAACTGACGAATTTTGGTTCTGCGCTTAGCAACCGCCTTCTTAAGATAATCGGCACGGTCGGCATAGGTTCGCCTTTTTGTCATATACAACTATTGTAGTGACAAACGACGATTGTTCACAGTCACCTGCTCTACCGCTGAGCTACCTCGGAATGCAGATCACGAATAGTGATCATTTTGATAAAGAGCGTCCTGCCCACCGAAGCTCGAAGAGCGTAGGTGGGAGCTACCTCGGAATGCATGGATGATGGTATCAAATAGAGAAAAGACTGACAAGCGTTGATGGTGCATGATTATGCAAGCGTGGATGAGTGTTTTTCGCGCACCAAAGTCCGTTCTTTCTCCGTATTATAGAAATGGAAAGAAAAAAAATCACGAAGATCATCTCCTAATATGAACGCACCCGCAGAACAACTCCGAACGCGCTTTGTGGATGAAGTAAAAATGCGTCTGCAAAAAATGGTGACAAATGGTAAGATCACTAAAGAGGAGGCTCATAAACGTCTCCAACGGATCGTAACAAAGAATTTTCATGGATCATTCTGATGTCGAACTCATTCGATCCTACCGCCAAGGAAAGCTTGAGGCTTTGGATATTTTGATTGAGCGGCATCTGAACATGATCTATCGTTTTCTGTATCGCATGGTTGGCGATGCGCGCGCGGCGGAAGATCTGACGCAAGAAACGTTTATAAAAACGTGGCGCAATCTGACAAAGTTTGATAGCTCCAAATCCTTCAAAACATGGATTTTTTCCATCGCAAAAAATACGGCCATTGATTATTTGCGAAAAAAGAAGGAGGTTCCGTTTTCTCACATGGAGAACGATGAAATGCCCGATATGGCTGAATTGATTCGTGATGTTCGGCCGCTCCCAAGCGAGATTCTCACGCACAAAAATCTGGTTCAGACACTGAAGGAAGCGTTGTCAAAGATTCCCGCAAAGTCTCGCTCCATCATTCTTCTGCACGAAACGGAAGACATGACCTTTCAAGATATTGCCGATATCATGCACGAACCCATGAACACGATTAAAAGTCGCTATCGCCGGGCCATGCTCGTTATGAGAAACCTGTTAAAAAACGTGATGCACCAAAAATAACCTCAAGAACGTATCCACATCTATGCCCTCCCACTTTCTCTTACAGCACTTGCCGACAACCGACACGCCTCCGGACTTGTTGGTCAAAATTCTCCAAAAGATCCAACGCGCTCGGCTACGTCAACTCTCTATCCGCATTGTGTTCGTTGCTGTTGGTCTATTCACAACAAGTGGCTACGCTTTTTCCATTTGGCAAACGCTCTTGGAAGAGATGCGTACCTCGTCATTTTTTGAACTTATCCGATTGGGGGTATCGGATCCGGATGTGATGCTCGTTAATATCAAGGATTTTATTTTTGGTCTGCTGGAAGCTTTACCCTCATGGACATTGCTCGCCGCATCGCTTGGATTATTCTTTTTGATCGGAATGGTGACGCTTGCTCAAGCTCTGCGCTCTACCCGACGAACCTTATTCACCACTCATCACCTATGACCGAATTCATAAAGTCAAAATATATTTTCATCATCCTTGTTTCTCTGGGCACCATCATTTTGCTCCTCGGTGCGTTTTCCGCCGGCGTGCACGTGGGAGAACGCAGGATCCGTCATTGGTTGTTTAACCCTCATCAAAATTTCCGCGGCGGTCGATCGCCATTTGAAAGGCCTCTGTTTCCGGCGGGCCATGGAGTGTTTGGAAAAATTTTATCCGTGTCCGGATCAACCCTCGTCGTTCAGGGCAAAGATCGTGTTGAGCAGGATGTGCTCGTAACGACTTCCACCCTGATCCGCGTGGGACGCGAGGAGGGATCACTCGCGAATATCCGCGTTGATGGTCAAGCGGCCGTGTTCGGCTCCCCAAACGATCAAGGTCAAATTGAGGCGCGTCTCATCCGTCTCTTTCCCGGCCGCTGATTTCTATGAAGAAAAAAATCATTGCCGTGCTGATTTTTATCGGCATCGCCGGCGGGGGTTTTGTCTGGATGCGTTCCAAAAACGCGGAAGCGCCCACGCGATCCATCCTCGCAACCATACAACGAGGAACGATCAATGTTTTCGTTTCCGCGAGCGGAGTCATTGTGGCCAAAAACCAAATCGATCTCAAAACCAACGGATCCGGGATGATTACTCGAATTCCCGTAACGGCCGGCGACAGCGTCAGAGCCGGACAGGTGTTGATTTCTCTCGACGCGAAAGATGCGTTTATATCGTTGAAACAGGCGCAAGCAGGCTTGGAAAGCGCGCGAGCCAATTATCAAAAAGTCCTTTCCGGAGCCTCCGGGCCGGATATTGAGGTGAGCCGAGCGGCGGTGATCTCGGCCCAAACCAGTCTGGACAATGCGAAAAAAAATCTGTTGGATGTGAAGGCGCAACAAAATCTTCTGGTCAAAAACTCTTATCACACCTTTTTGAATTCCGGTCTTATGAACTCCGGAGTTTCCAGTTCCGGTTTTGGCGCGACTCCGGGGCCATCCAATCTTTCCGGCACTCCACCGACGATCAGCGGAACGTATACCGGCGAGGAGCGAGGTGAATACAAAATCAGCATCTATGACGCCGGCGGCTGGCGATTCTTGGTTTCTGGTTTGGAAACCGCGGATGGAACGGTCAATGTCAATTACCCCGTTCCCTTGGGAACAAAAGGGCTGTACATCCAATTTCCATCCACGATCTACAATCAAGACACGTGGACGATCGCCATTCCAAACACGCGCGCCAGCAATTATTTAGCCAACCAAAATTCCTATCAATCCGCCCTGCAAAACCAAACGCAAGCCGTCCACACGGCGGAAAATTCCGTGCAATCCGCGGAAGCGTCGCTCATACAATCGCAAGCCGCGTTGTCCTTAAAACAAGCGGCGGCACGGCCGGAAGACGTGGCAATTGCGCGCGCCCAGATTCAAAATGCCGAAGCGCAGGTCTTGGCCGCCGAAACGGCGTTGCAAAATCGAACGGTGGTGGCGCCTTTTTATGGTCGCGTAGGAAACATCGCTGTCCGCGTCGGACAACAAATCGGTCCCGGCGATATTTTAGCCGTGCTCGTGGCCGATGATTTTATGGCCCAGGTTTCGTTAAACGAAGTGGACGCGGCAAACATAAAATCCGGACAGCGAGCCAGCCTGACTTTTGATGCGATTCCCGATTTCACGCTCTCCGGCCGAGTGAGCGACATTGATCTGGTTGGCTCCGCCGTACAAGGCGTGGTGACGTATCAAACAAAGATCAGCTTCGACGTGTCTGATGCGAGACTCAAACCGGGCATGAGCGTCACCGCCGCCATCATCACGGATTCCAAGGCTGATATATTGGAAGTACCGAGTACGGCCGTCAAAACTCAAAATGGACAATCTTTCGTTGAAGTCGTGAATGCTTCTGCGGATCAACAAGCCGGAACCGAAACCAATAATCGCGCCATCGTGTTGACGCAACCGACCGTGCGACAAAATGTGACGATCGGCATCACCAACAATCAGATGACGGAAATACGAGGCGGTCTCACCGAGGGAACATGGGTCGTGACGCGCACCGTGCAACCGACCATGGCGACAACTCAACCAACCGGCAATTCAGCGATCCGCTTGCCGAATTTTGGAGGAGGAGGCGGCGGACGACGATAAAGTATGCTTGATTGTCGAGACTTAAAAAAAATTTACACCAATGGTGGAGAGGAAACGGTTGTGCTGAAAGGAATCTCCTTAAGCATCAAAAAAAGCGAATTCGTGGCTATCATGGGTCCATCCGGTTCGGGAAAATCCACGCTCATGCATATTCTGGGTTGCTTGGATACGCCTACGAGCGGGACGTATACGATTGACGGTCAGGATGCCTCAAAACTTTCCGATGAAGCGTTGGCGGATATTCGCGTAAAAAAAATCGGTTTCGTGTTTCAAGCTTTTAACCTGTTGCCGCGCGCCACGGTTCTGCGCAATGTGATGCTTCCTCTGGTCTATGCTCGTCTGGCGCCGGATAAACGCGAAGAGTTGGCAAAGCAGGCGTTGCGCGCCGCGGCCTTTCCGGAAGAATTCTGGCATCACCGCTCCAATCAACTGTCCGGAGGCATGATGCAACGCGTAGCCATCGCCCGCGCCCTCGTCAATAATCCGGCGATGATTTTGGCGGATGAACCGACCGGCAATCTGGACACCAAAACCGGAGAAACGGTTTTGGCCGCGTTCCAAAAACTGCACCGAGAACAAGGGCGAACCATCATCCTTATTACGCACGAACCGTATATCGCAAAACATGCCGAACGCATCCTCTATCTGCGTGACGGAAACCTCGTGCGCGATGAACCATCCTCTCTATGACCATCACCGATATTTTTCAAGAAACAACAATGGCTCTTGGAACAAACAAAGTACGATCGGGGCTGACCATGCTTGGCATTGTGATCGGCATCAGTTCCGTCATCGCCATGGTATCCATCGGACAAGGAGCGCAGGGTGCCATCCAATCGAGCATTCAGGGACTGGGATCGAATTTGCTTACGATTATCCCGGGAATCTTGCAGCCCGGACGCGGCATCGTATCTTCCGGTCGCGGCGCCGCGCAAACGCTCAAGAATGATGACGTAAGCGCGCTGCGTTCGGTCCAAGGCGTTGCGTCAGTTTCTCCGGAACTCAATCGCCGCTTTCAGATCACCTCTTCTGCCGGAAATAACACAAACTCGACCGTCATCGGCGTGTCGCCGGAATATCTCACCGTGAGGAACGTGACAATAGAAAACGGATCATTTATTACGGATCTTCATTTCAACAGCCTCAGTCGTGTCGCCGTGCTCGGACCTACTGCGGCGCAAGATTTGTTTGGCGACGCGGATCCTATCGGTAAAACGATTCGCATCAATCAAATGAATGTTCAGATCATCGGGGTGCTGCAAGCAAAAGGGAGTGCCGGTTTTTTTAATCCGGATGACACCGTTTTTGTGCCTCTGACGATGATGCAACGCATTCTGGCCGGGGTGGATTATCTTTCCACCATCGCCGTAAGCGTCGAACACAAGGATCTGATGCCACAAGTCAAAGATGAGGCGACGAGCGTGCTCGCGGCCAAGCATCGCGTGGATCCGCAGAACCCTGATTTTTCCATCGTTTCACAATCCGATATTTTAGGAACGCTCACGGCTGTTACAAATACTTTTACGATCTTTCTGGCTTCCATTGCCGGCATCTCGCTTTTGGTCGGCGGTATCGGCATTATGAACATGATGTTGACGACCGTCACGGAACGCACACGTGAAATCGGATTACGTAAAGCCATTGGTGCCAAAAAGCGGGATATTACCCAACAATTTTTGGCAGAAGCCGTCACCCTCACGTTTCTTGGTGGCGCGATCGGAATACTATTGGGTTGGATGATTTCCCTTGCGGTCTCTCGCTTTGCCAATATCGCCACCAACGTTTCCTTCTCCTCCGTTGCCATGGCCTTTGGCGTTTCCGCGGCGATCGGCATCATCTTTGGCTATTATCCGGCTCGCCGAGCCGCATCGCTGAATCCGATCGCGGCCTTACGTTACGAATAATTATTCTTGTCATTCCCGCGAAGGCGGGAATCCATCTACTATGCAAAACAAACTTATTCTTCCCATCGTCATCGTTGCGCTCATGGTCGGCGGTGGATCATTTTATGGCGGAATGCAATACGCCAAATCTCAAACGTCGAATCAGGCGCAGGCATTTACGGACGCCCGTCGTGGCCGAGGACCCGGCGGAGGCGATCAAGGTCGAGGCGGTGGCGGCTTTACCAACGGTGAGATTGTCTCAAAAGACGAAACGGGTTTGACCATCAAACTACGCGACGGCGGATCAAAGATCATCCTCCTCGCAAGTACGACGCGCGTTGGAAAAATGACCGACGGATCTCTCGATGATCTTGCTCCCGGCGCAAATGTGACGGTAACGGGAACGGCAAACGCCGATGGCAGCATCACGGCGTCTCAAATTCAAATTCGACCAAAAATGATGATCCAAACGCCGTAAAGCCGTGGCGAAACTTAAAAAAACCTCGGACAAGAAGCCGAGGCAAGGTAAGGCGGAAGAGTGAGAAACGATCTGTCCCGATCAATTACGAGAGGCTGACTGCCTCTGTAGCGCAGCGGCGCAGTTAAACAAACCGGCTATCGGACCCACGATCTTGACCATCGGTTGTGATGTCCGCTTCGGCAAATGGCTTGAGTAGACGCGACGAAGGATACCTTGTCGCTGTCCGGCGGTTAACCAGTCCATTCCCCACACGAAATGCTTGATCTGCTGTCGTGAGTAGAAGACAACGATATGCTGACTCCCCCTTTCATCGGAAAAACCGATGAGAGCTTCTCTGATGCTCGGATCGTCGGAAAAGAGCAAGTTGTGGATTTCCGGACAAACGCGTGAAAAGGCGGCGAGTTGAGCACCGGAAATAGGTCCGAAGGATGCCATCATCTGATTCAGAGCTATGACCGTCTTACCCTCGAGCACCGTCGTTTGCCGATCTGCTATTTCGGGAATGTCGACCTGTTGTTCGAGGCCGCTAAGGATAAGCGGAACATTCTCCGCATCTTTTGCGTTTTCCTCGAGGATACGCCGCACCTCATCCTTGCCGAAGGGAAAGAACATGAAGAAGCGGCGACCGTCCGTCATGCTGATGTACCCGCTCTCATCTACGAAGCATATCTGTTGGATTCGCATGCCGCTCTCCTTTCTTCTCTTTTTTCCTTTATCGCAACAAAAACATCATAATGGATTTTGACGACTTATGCAAATCGTCGTATAGTCTTTGATCCTCACATGATTCGCCTCGTTTTCTACGGCACATCTGATTTTTCCGTGCCTCTTCTCGAATGTCTCGCCAAAGATACGCGTTTTGAAGTTCTGACCGTCATCACACAGCCGGATCGACCCGTTGGTCGACATGCGATTTCCGTGACTTCCCCTGCAAAACAGGCGGCAAACCGATTGGGAATTCCGGTTCGTCAATTTGATAAAATCAAAAGCGACGAAGCGTTTGGGGAGCTCAAAAAGCTTTCGGCGGATGCGGCTATCGTTGCCAGTTTTGGTCAGATCATTCCAGAGAACGTTCTCAATCTGTATCCTCATGGCATGATCAACGTCCACGGCTCTCTTCTTCCAAAATATCGCGGCGCTTCTCCAATCGCCTCGGCAATCAAAAACGGCGATGAGACAACCGGTATCACCATTATAAAAATGGACGCGGCTCTGGATCATGGTCCAACACTCGCGTTTGTCACAGAACCGATTCGATCGGATGATACAAATGCCACGCTTTCCTCTCGCCTCTCGCGCCTTAGCGCAAACCTTTTGCCCGATATTTTATTCAAATATCTGAATGGCAATCTCAAACCGATCGAACAAAACCATGCGGCCGCAACCACCGTCACCCTTTTGTCGCGCGAGGATGGAATGTTGGACTGGAATCAATCGGCCGATGAACTGGAACGAACCGTCCGCGCGTTTGATCCGTGGCCGGGCACATTCATCATGATTGACGGAAAACGGTTAAAGATTCTGCGAGCGGCAGTCGGATCAAAAACAGAACTTCTCCCAAACACCCCATGCATTATTGATGGAGAACCCGCCGTCGCGTGCGGTCAAAAAACCTCCCTCATCCTTAAACGCGTTCAACCCGAAGGAAAAACGCCCATGGAAGGCAAAGAATTTTTACGAGGAAGACCCGGCTGGGTTCACTAAAAATCACCCCGTCTCTCAAAACGGGGTGATTTTTCTTTCCGTGGCGGATGAATCGTTTTTTTTACTGTTCGCTGATTTCTAAAGGAATGACGAGCTCTCCCAAGTCCACGCTCATCTCATCCATCAGACTCTCCGCGGTCAATGTGAGTTTATAGGAACCGACGGGCAATGTCTTGGCTAATTTTTGCACAAGATTTAATCCCGCCTTGAGAGTTACCGTTCGCGCCCCTTTCATCGAGGTCAAAACTTTTCCATCCGGACTTTTAAGGGTCAACGTGTAAGCGATCCTTTCCGGTTCATCCGGCACCACCTTGAACCGAAGATTGATTGAGCCGGGAAGTTTTCCCTTTGCGCTTGCGGAGGTAAGAGAGATGTCCTCATTGGCGCTCGCTCCACCCAAGACCCACATTTTTGCCTTTGGTTGTGGTTTTACCACCTTCGCTTTTGGTTGCGGCACTGCCACGGTAAAGGAGAACTGATTCTTTTCGATCAATGTTCCGGTTTTGCTGTCCGTGATCGTAACCCGCATTTCATAAGTGCCAACCGGCAGGCTACGCGTGATGGCTTGCGTAACTCTGCCGTTAAACGCTTTGCCGGGTTGAAGGGTCGCTTGAGTTCTATAGGTTGCAACGACTTTTCCTTGGGCATTGATGATCTGACGCACGATCCTTACGCTTTGCTTCTTTCCGGAATTATTCAGGTAATCATACCGGAAGTTCAGTTTTGCTCCAGGGGCGACGAGCAGAGCCTGTGCCGTCAACCCGCTAAAGGTCACTGCCGATGTCGGTGCTGTCAGCGTTTGCGTCATGGTTGTTGGAGCAGACACGGTAGTTTGTCTCATAAACTCCTGCAGCTTCCGTAATGTTGCCGGCCCTACACGACCGACTCGAGCAATGCCGTATTTTGCTTGAAAAGCTCGCACCGCTTTTACGGTAAACAAACCATAGTACCCACTTATTAGTCCTTCGGGATAGATATTCGGATCTTTTGCAAGGAATTCTTGCAGAATTCTTACCTGCTCGCCTCGTGCCCCCGGACCTAATTCACTGGTCAACATAATTGTTACCAAAGGAGTGATCAGTGTTTGTGTCATGGCAGGAGCTGGAGCCTGTGTCGTTGGCGCAGGAGCGGCTGTTGGAGCTGGCGCCGTGGCTGTTGGGGCGGGACTTGGGGCTGGCGCGACAGAAGTCGTTGATGTCGTGATGACACCTGGAGCGATCTGTGTATAGGATTGATACGTTGGCGTGACAGAAGAACCGCCACCACCTCCGCCGCCACCGCCACCGCCTGTCGTGACTGTTGAAGTTCCACCGGTAGAGGCTGATGTAGCAGTCGTAGCGGCAGATTCAACGGAACCGTTAAGTGTTGTGATCTTGTAGAAGTACACCGTACCGGCACTCAAACCCGTATCCGAGTAGGTAACGGTTGATCCGGAAGAAACCGTTGGTTCGCTGCCAATACGACTGAATGTCCCATCCGAAGAAGTACTGCGATAGATGTCATAGCCCGAAGCTCCGCTTACCGCTGTCCATGCAAGGCTCACCTGACTGGTGCTGGCGCCGTTAGCCGTAAATCCTGTTGGGGTCGCAAGAGCCGAAGGATCGGTGGCTACGATAGGCGCGTACAGCGAAAAGTGGGTGGTATTTGCGGTAACAGTCATGGTCGACACATTCGATAAGTCGGTGGCAGGAACCGTAACGACCGTTCCCGTGGAGCTTAGATAGGTTATGGTACTTGGCAACGTCACCCAGTTGGAGGTTGTTTCATCCCAATAACCCATCTGCAATTTATCCGCCTCGGTTTTTGTATCAATGGAGCTGTCGGAAGCGGAGGCGGTGGTAGCCATTTCCGCTTTGGTGAAGGTCATTTCCACGGTCACGGAATCATTCAAGCTGTTGATGGAATTTCCATCCGCATCCGTTGCCGTAATTTCTTGCGCTTTGCCGTTGACCGGTCTTGCCGCATCCGTGGCACGCACATTGTTTGTTTCTTTCGCTTGTACGTTTCCAGCGGAAGTTTGTGTGCCAAGAGCGTTCGCCGGAATCGTTAACTTGATACCGGAAGTCGTGTCTTCAAGCGTTCCTCCGCTGGATGGAATAATCGGCTTGGTTTTTGGAGGATCCAAACTGACGGATGTTGACACGGTAATATTCTTGTCCGTTACCGAACTGCTGACGGTCAACGGATTGCTCGCGAAAGCGGCTTCCGCGTAACCTTCCGCCACCGCGAAGACGTTCCAAGAACCGCTGTTTACAAAGAGAGTGTAATTTCCGTTCGCGTCAGCTTGCGTTCCGGCAAATCCCCCTCCCTGCTTTTCCGCGCGCACAAAGGCATTTGGGGCGCCACTGGTTCCGATTTTTACCTGACCGGAAATACTTAAGGAAGCAATGCTCATGGCAAGCGTCTGTCCGGTCGCATTGGCGCCATTCACGGTTAATGCCGATGGTTCACGCGTATACCCGGGTTTCATCGCGTTGATACGATAGTCCGTTGATGAATCCGCGACTTTGAGGCTAAAGGTTCCATTGCTCGCGGCCTTGGTTCCAAAGTGGACATTGCTGTTTGCCAAGAAGATCTCAACCCACGCATCGCCCACGGCAGTAGTGCCGTCTGTAACCGTTCCGCTCACCGTCCGTAACGTTGGAATGGTTACGGTCAAACTTTCCGCTCCATCAACGGTCAAAACGCTGTTGGTGGTGTCAAAGACGGTTGCTCCGGTTGTTCCGGCAATGCTGCTTCCGGTAATGCTCGCGCCCGATACTTGAACATTGATTTTATACGTTCCATTTGGAAGCTGCACGGTTGTGGAAGTTCCATTTTTAATTTCCGTATGCGCTCCTTGACCGGTAGAAGAGAACGCATTGATGAAGGCATCAGGCGTTGTCGTGGACATGATGATCGTGAGCGTGTTTGGCGTAGAAATCTGGATGTCTTTGTCAGTGACGTTTGCGGTCACGTTAAAGCTCGCGAGTGGAGGCAATTCTCCGAGATTCGGAGCAAAACCCTTAATCACATATCCATTTCCTGAAGGCACGTTCATGCTATACGTCCCGTCGCTTCCCGTGATCACCTCGTTAAAGGTGCTATTTCCAAGGATACGAACAAATACGTTGGTGATTTCTTCACCGGAATCATAGTCGCCGTCAGTATTTGTATCTTTATAGACGCGGCCGGAAACGGCGTAGAACGTCCCTGTGAGCGTTGGAGAGAAGTTGATGTTTGACTGGCTGGAACCACTCACGGTCACGGTCTGTTCGGACAAGTTTCCATATTGAGGAAGGAAGGCTCCGACTTTCCACGTTCCGTTCGCGACATAAAGAGTATAAGCGCCGCTCGAATCCGTAATGCTTCCCGCGTGTCCGGGACCATCCGTGCGATAGGCGTAAACAGAAGCGCCTTGGATCACATTCGTTCCATCCGTGACTTTTCCGGAAATCGTGTAATCGGGTTTCACGAGTTTCAGAATAAACGTCGTGGCAGCGGTCGCGGCGGTAATACCGGTGTTTGAACCGTTGACAAAGAGATAAGTGCTCGCCGCACTGCTCACGATGACCGAAAATTCTTTTGAAGGCGGCATACCGGGAATAAACGCTCCAACAACATAGCTCCCTTCGGTCACATTGAGGGTAAACCCTCCTGCCGTATCTGTTTGGGCATGGGTTCCGAATCCACCGTCAGGGGAATAGGCGTAGATTTCCGCGTTCGCAATGATCTTTCCGGAGCCATCCTGCACAATTCCTTTAATGGTCTTGCTCGCGGAGGTTAGAGTGAACGTAACGCTACATCCATTTGTACCATCAATGACACACGCGGTACCGGAAATTCTCAACTGTTTTGGTTTTGGCATGAGGTAGGTAGTTGGCGCCGGTGGCGGTGCATTGGTAATGCCTTTTGGCATTTGAGGACCGACTCCCATAAACCAGTCACCCGCCGCCAAGTTCAATGTGACTGATCCGTTGCCGTCTCCGTCCAAGGTGACCTGTTTAACGCGGAATCCCACCTGGGAACCGGCAAATACATCCAAAAGTTCGTTTGCTGGACCCGCGAGAGTGACGGTGACATTGACGCCTCCGGTTGTATTACTCCCCAACGTAAAGTTATGGGTTGTGGTGCCACTACCGATCACCACACGATCAGGTGGCATTTTTCCCGCATATTCTTTGGTAAAGAGGGTGATGGCTTGATCGGTAAAGAGATAATATTCTCCGGCTGGAAGCGTGGTAAAGGTGTAGGTTGCCGTTGTTCCGCTTGCGAAGTTTGCCGATGTTGTTTCGAGCGGACCGGTCATAGGCGACATGAGATACACCTTCATGGTTCCTGCCTGATCGTTGCTTGTTGCGGTAATCGTACCGGTGAGCACATTGGTGCCGGCTGACTGGATAAAGAATGAGTTTGATGTGAGAGATTCGAGCGACGTGGAGCCGTTCATCGTCTTTACATCCACCGTATATCCGGAAGTGTTAAAGTCTTTTGGAACCGTTGAATTTTTGACGCCGGCAATATCGATGCTCACAAAGTCATTCCCATTCACCGTAGCCGCGGAAAGATACACGGTCACGGTTCTGGCGGCCGTATTGACGACCACGCCATCATCGGCCAATCCACCTTGAGCGCTTCCCGTGTCATCACTGTTTGCCGAACCTCCGCAGGATTTTCCTGCGGCAACATTCGTTCCGCACTTAAAGGTTGGCGTTCCTGTCCCCGGACCGTTCAAGTCGGTTCGCATGGGGCTTAGCGTGTCTTGCTTGGCTGCGGAAACATCAAATCCAGATGGGAACGTGAGAATAACCGCTCCGCTTGCCGGAATCTGTTGGGATAATGGGATTCGAACGCCGTAGATGGTGGTCTGACCGGCCATGGTGTTAAACGGTCGAACTTCCACCGGAGGAGCAAATCCGAAAGAGGTGGAAGAAAAGTTGGTCGGCACAAACGTTCCGCCGCTTGAGAAGGAGTCGGTTGTCATTGCCATGGGCCCAAGCTCTCCTTTTGTGAGCGAACTGTTTTTAATGGGCGCGCGCGTTGATGAGGCGCTTGCCGTCATTGCATTGCCTGATAAATCCTTCAAAATGTTATCCCCTGTGGTTTGGAGGGAAAGATAGAGTTCCTGTCCAATCGCCGCGGACGGCAAACCCAAACCGTTTAACATCACCGTATTGGTGAAAGGATCATACGTAAAGGTGACGGACGTGAGACTTACGGTCGTACCCGCGCTCGCCGGATTAAAGCCGGCAGCGCCATACTTGACCACATTATAGACGGATGGATTAAGAACGCTGGATGGCCAGTTTAAGGTGTCAACCGCTTTTACCGCGCTTACCGATTCAGAAAAGGTCATGGCCAGATTAAAGTCATCCGCATTCATAAAGGAGATGGTTGGTGCGCTCCCATCCGCTTCGCCGGTCGTAAAGTTTCGGGTCACGGCCGTAACGGCAATGCCGTTTAACGCTTTTACATCAGCGGTGACGTTTAACGTATAGGTCGTATTTGGAGTAAGGGCACTCTTTGGAAGAAAGATGGCCTGACGCTCCAACCCCTTATATTGCACCGTGCCATTGACTGCAGTGGAACCGATGGAAAGGTACACGGAATTTGTGGTGATGGTAGAGCCATCCATGTCCTTGTTAAATCCAACGCTCACCGCGCCCAAATTTACTGGTACGGCCGTGGCGTTTGAGTCCGGAAATGAACCGACAACCGATGGTGGAGCGGTATCCGAAGTCGCGCCGGACGTAAAGCCTGACGTGAACATTACTTGCGATTCGGAACCCGGAGGCGCCAAGGTCAAATTGCTCGATGATTTTGCCCCTCCCAAAACCTTTAGACGGTATTGCGTGTTGTTTTCAAATACCCCTCCATTAAATCCGCTGCTCAACGCCAACGTCGCGGACAACTTCGCCGAATTCAAGGTGACGGTGCCGATGGCTGAAGATGAGATATCCGTTTCCGTGGTTCCTGATACGCGGAATAATTTTATCATGCTCTTTAAGGTATAACCTCCTCCGTCATCTGCCATCGCGTCCGAAAAATCAATCACCACTTTCGAATTCAACGGTACGCCGACCATCCCTGGAGGTGGGGTCATGCCATTGACGTGTGGCGGAATAAACGCCCCACCGCCAAAGGATCCGCCTCCCGTAAAGGTGCCTGTAAAGGCTTGTCCGGTCGAAAAGGAAAAGGCATAACTCCCGTCCGGTTGATTTCCTTGGATGGGGTTACCTGCCGTATCCGTAATATTCTGACTCACCTGTACCACAAAAGTTTTGTTATCTCCAAGCGTATTGGTACCGCTCAACGACCAAGCGGCAAGGTTGCTCTCCGGAGGCAGCATACTCCCGCTTGCCGGAGCCGTTGGATAATAGGTCCAGCTTCCCTTGGTTGTCGTGATATCCGTAAGCGCGCCGGTGGTGGAATTTAATTCTTGCACCTTTAAATTTCCCGGGGTTGTGACAGCGGTTTGACTCATGGTTTTATCAAACACCAAGAAAACCTTAAAGTCGGAAAAGGCTCCAGGCATGTTGGTCATGCCATCCATGGGTCCGGTAAATTTGATGCGAGGTTTTGCCGTATCTCCGCCGAATCCGCCCGATTGTCCTTGCGGAAGAGACATGGCAAGGCCTGTGCTTCCGGCCGGAACGCCCTCTATTTTGCGATCCGCATATCCATCGTGTACCGCCACCAAGTCATAGGTGCCGGCGAAAATGTTGGAAATGGTGAACGCACAACTTCCATTGCTCAACGCGGAAAATCCGCTGCCCTCGGCAAAGACCACGGCTCCTTGAATGCCTGCCGCGCATGTTCCTGTCCCATCTTTTACCGTCCCTGCGATGGAGCTAGATCCGGCGGCAACCGATGAGAGCTGAAAAGGACTCGTATCCGGTTGCGTAAAATTCGTGGTGTTGGATCCATCAGAGGATTGAAGACTGTAACGGATGACGGTACTTGCCACACCGATCGTGGCGCTCGGAATGGTGAATCGATAATAACCGGCGCCGATAGACGCGCCATTAGTCGGATTGGCCGGAGTACAGCCTGCGCCTGCGCAATAAAGAATTTTTGCGGTCAAAGCAGGTGTAGTGGAAGCATTGGCAATGTTATCCAAAACGCGAGCAAATACGTCAAAATTGGTGCTGGCTGTGGCTTGAAAGACCGGTCGGTGAAAGATGCTCGGTGGCATGGTATCTGTCACGGACGCGGTTGTTGTAAATTTACGTTGCGCTGTGGATTCCAATGGGGCAACCGTATCGCTCACTCCACTCGTTGAGGTTGTGTATGTCCGAACCTGCCAATAGTAATCGGTGTTAGGCGACAAAGCCGAGGCTTGAGTGAGGAGACGGAACACGCCTGATCCGTAGGAAAGGTTACACTGCGCAGAGCTGCAATGTCCTCCGTTCGTCGTGGGACTTTGCGGGAATACATAATCCCAAATGGCGGGCACGGTTCCTGATAAATCTTGTGAGGTTTTAACGGTGACACGATAGCTCAATACGGAACTTTCCGTGGTTTGACTGAAACTGAAATTTGGTGGAATCGGAACTCCTGTTGCGCTGTCGGACGGAAACTGGAGGGTCAATCCGGAACCTCCTGATGCGCCAACTCCAAACCCGTTGGGCATGATAACGGCCTCGCCGCCAGTCGTGATTTTGACATCACGACTTCCCATAACAGCACCGGCGGCAATGGCAACTTGGAAATTTAACACCGTTGTACTGGATGCGGAAACATTGCTGACAGTAATGCCATTGGTTCCGCTCAATCCCTGTGGCATCAAGAATTCGACGGTGCTGGTACTGGCGAAGTGCGTATTTCCGCCGGTAACCGTAACGGAAATGTTGCTCGCGCCCTGTGTTCCTCCCGGTGGGTTAACATTGCTGATTCCCGGAACTCCACCACCTCCGGCAGGAGCTACGTTGATGGTAAAGCCTTTTGTCGATGTCACAAAAGCGGCATCAGTCACTTTTAAGTTAAAATTAAAGGCACCCGTGACATTGGCAACAGTTCCTGTCACCGCCCCTGTATTCGTATTGAGATTCAATCCTAGCGTCACAAACGTTGCCGTAGAACTGGCATCGGCAAGAGCAAAAGTAAACGTCCCGGCCCCTCCGGCAGCGGCAAACGTTACGAGCGGAGTGCCGCTATAAACCGTTCCGGCCGTTGCCGATGGAACCGTGGCCGTCGTGATTTTAAGAGAACTGGTGGCATTTACGGCTGTTGTCCCGGCCGCGTTTCCGGCCATGTCCGCGATCTTGTTTGATCCGGCTGCCAACGTGGCAGGTACGCTAAAATCTTGGCTATCCAAATTGCCGCTCATGGTGAGAGTCGCCGTTGATTGTCCGGCCACATGAGACACGGTGGACAAGGTTTGCGCGCTTCCACCGCCATCCACATACGCAAATTCGCTGGCACTCAAATTTCCACCACCAACCTTCTCCACCGCTTCACTAAAGGTAACGGTCAGACTGTTGCTGCCGGTTGATCCATCCACTTTACTGATCAATGGAGCCACGGTGTCCGCCGTATAATTGTTGGCGGAAAAAGCGGCGGTTGGCCCACTTCCATCAGAGGTCGCCACTCCGTTTATGCCCACGGCAGCGATGATTTGATTACCACTGACGATGGTTCCGGAAGTTCGAATCACCACAAAAATCTTTTTTGCCGTGCCCGAGGTCAAAGCAACGGGAGTAGCCGGTGTGAGCGTGATGTCCGCGGTATTTCCTGTCCAGCCCGGAGATGCGGCAAGCGTAATAACGCTGTCCGTTCCATCAAATTGATTGACCGTGCCGCCGTCATCCAAATAAAGAGCCACGCCGGAAGAAACGCCTGTGGCAATGGTTGCCAATGAGGTCGTCACAAAACCCGTCCCGCTAAAATTCACGGTGACCGAAGTAAAGGTCTGGCTGGCTTGAGAAGCCGTGACTTCAAGCTTAAGAATGGCCGCGGCACCGGAACTCGCCTTAATGGGCGTTCCCGGAAATCCCCCGTTCGGCAAACCAAACGTGGTCACGGAAATCGTGGAAGCCGCCGACACCGGTAAAATGACCGAAAATAATAAACAGCTGGTCGCGCCAACTGTTAACAGCGTTCTCCGTACAGACGTAAATAAGGTGGACATAGGAAATCTAAAAACCCGCTAAAAAATAATTAAAAATGATACTTTGAAAAACATTATACCACCGATGTCAACAGAAGATATCCACAGAAAAAGATTGAGGTCAGAGTTTATTTTTATCAAACAACAAGAGGGTTGATTCTGCCATGATCAAAGCAAAAATTCCCAAAGGATGATTCAAATACGGACTAAAGAAATGAGTGGCTGCAAGAGCAATCATAGATGACACAAGAGTCCATTTAATCCAATCCGGCTGACTCGAACGCCATGTCCGTCGAATCAGGCTGATTAAAAGCGCCAGCATGATAGGGATACCAATCAAACCAAACTTGACCCAGTGCTCGAGCCACCCCCATTCAAAGGCATAAGTCGTGGCCATCCCGCCGGTTTTGACAATCCTCGGATCAAGACTCTTGTAAGTCACAGTCGCCCCAAAACCCGAACCAGTAATCGGATGCTGTTTTATTTTTTCCCACAAAATCGGCAAAAGCTGCCAACGGCTCAAAACCGCGCTTTCTCCCAAATTGACGCGATTCTCCCACATGCCAAAAGGATCTGACGAAGAAACCGTTGGCCATGGGAATAAGGTGATAGAAAAGACAAGCCCCATGCCTAAAATCCCGGCAATCAAGGTTGTACGGATGAATTGCCATACTCGATCTCTCTTGCGTCGTAAAAGAAAAAGGAGACCAATAAGCCAACCAATACCCAACCCCAACCAAAAACTACGTGAAAGTGATGCGAGAATTTCGGCTACTGAAACAAAAAGGAGAAAACGAAAAACCCCCTCTCCTTGCGAAGGTCCTCGACTCTGAGGCTCGGACTCGAAGAGAGAGGGCTGGGGTGAGGTATGCTCGGTTGATTGAGTTGATCGAAATGCGCTCCACATCAAAAGCGCAATCACTCCAAACACCCCATAAATATGTGATTGAAAAAAAATCCGATAGGCTCCCCCGCCGATCGCCGTGATCTCCCCAATCCCGGTTCGCCGCACCCAAAGATAAAGCGGTTCTTGAATCGTCGTAAAGTGATGCGTAAAAATATACAATAAACCCAGCGTTTTGATCGGCAGCCAGATCAATGCCGCGGTAATGGCAGGGGTGATGATTGACAACCAGCGCTGTTTTTCAAAAGATATAATGTCGAGGATCGGCAAAAGCAAAAGCCATGCTCCCCACGCATTGGCATCGGCAAATAAAAATTGACGGTTCCCCCGCACAAAACCGAGAACCACCCCATACACGACCACCGCCGCCAAAACAAAATAAATTTTTCGCGTGCGCATAATCTCGCCCCAACCTTTCCAAGTTTTATGGCGAAGCGACCAGATAAACCAACCGATGATGAACGCGGCGAACAAAATTTCGCGGATGGAAAAACTCCCATGATTTTGCGCGTCACCTAAAAATTTAAACAATGATCCGTGGGAACCTATGAGGTATTCGATGGAAAGAACGGCAAGCGCGATGGACGGTCGCTTGATCGCCAACGCCAAAACGATTGCGCCGATCGTCAAAGCGATAAAACCGTTGATCGAAGGGTGAAAAATTACGAGGCGCGAAAGGACCTCGACTCCCGCGATTCCAAGGAACCAATAAAGAGCTGTTTTCATATTCCGTGTTTCCTCTTTACGATCGCTTCTGCTTCTCGATAGCGACTGATTGCCACCGGCGTATAACCTAAAATAGGCCAAGGAATGCGATAAAACGCCTTAGGTAACCAATGGCTGATGGATTGACGCTTCCACGATGTTTTGACGCGAAACAAAGGCTCTTTAATCCACACTCCCCTACCCCCATTTTTGACAATCGTCAGCCATAAATCCCAGTCCTGAAATTTTGATAACGATTCATCAAATCCCGAAAAAACTTCACGACGCATGAGCGAGCTCGTGTGAATATAATTTTGTTGATGCAACGCCCGCGCATCAAATGCATGAAGTTTAAATAACTTCCAACCAAAATAAAAAGAAGAATAGACGAAAGCTGCTTCAGGATGATGATCAAGCGTTTTTTTCATAACTTTGAGCGCGTTTCGCTCAAGCTCCACATCCGCATCAAGAAAAATGACATACTCCCCCTTTGCATGTCGAAATCCCTCATTCCGCGCCGCAGGGGCTCCACGATTTTTTGGAAAACGAATAAACACAAAATGGAATGACGACGAAATCTCATCCACCCGATCAGCCAGCCCATCCGTTGACCCATCATCCACCATAATCACTTCAAAATCCCTTTCGGTTTGTTCACCCAAAGCCTGCAAACATTCGAGAGCTTCTTTCGCGTGATTGTAGACGGGGATGATGACGGAGATCATAATGGTGGAACATTAATCATCCTTATGTTCTCTCCAATAATCTAATAAAGATTCACCTTTAGAAAGTCTGTTGATCAATATTCGATACCGTTCATATCGCCATGCCTGAAGTTTTGGGGCTGGATGATTCCTCACCGCCCACCATGTAGCTCTCATAAAAAAAAGCGAATCAAATTTCTGAAGAATGTTCCATTCTCGTTTATTCTCCTTATAAGTGCTGACCAAATTAAAATACTCCTCAATTTGTTGATCGGTGAACGACCATCGGCGTCGATATTCGAAGCCATCTTCTTTGGGAAACCACCAAGCGACAGTAATGGCGTTGATTATGTCATAACCGGCTGGACCATAAAAATGGTCACCGAAATCGATGACGCCGTGCTCAAGAATATTATTTGGCAAAAAATCCCCATGCGTGACGCAGAATGGATAGCCCTGAAGATCAGCGAGAATTTTTTCCCAAATAAGATGAAGTTTGTCGCCTTCCTCTGGAAGTTCCAGAAGAATGTCCTCAAAACCCACACCCTTGGCTAGAGCCACCGAATCTATGGGCTTGGTTTCAAGTATTCGCTCTTGGGCATCGTGTGCCTGTTTCACGATTTGAAGAAAAGCTCGAAATGAATCATCTAAAATTCTACCATCTTCCTTTGTTTCACGAAAAAAACGATCGCCAAAATGCTCTTTCCCGAGTGATTCCTCAATCCAATAAATAAATCCGCCATTTTTACCTTCACCGAGAATCTGAGCGACAGGAAACCCGAATGCGAGAATCTGTTTATGAAATTTCAGCTCTTTTGCAATACGTGCGGATTCGCCGATCCTGAGATATTTGCTCCGATCAACATTCGCATACAACAAAGCTCCCCGTTGCCTTGCAAGTAAGAGTTCAAATGTTTCGCCATCTATCTTCAGATTTTGAGCTGTTTTTTTAGCTATTACTGCGTTTTTCATGATGATCTTGACTTGTGGATAGAGTGTGGTATTCTATAGTCATTCCTACGAAAAAGACCCTTATGAGGTTCTGTCCTCATCGGGGGCTTTTTCTTTTACAGACAGTCTATCCCTAAAATTACCAAGAAAAACAATCTTCGCCCCTGTGCGTTTCAACAAAATTGAACACTTTTCATTGTAAGGAGATAGAATCGCGAACAATTTTTCTCTCGATTTCAAAAAACTGACAAGTCCCGCATAATCACCATCACTAGACACAACGACGGCTTGATCAAAATGATTTTCGTATGTGTCACAAACCACCTTTAACACTAAATCAGCATCACAATTACCCTTCACTTTTCCCTCGCCATCATACACAGTTTCCTTAAATACAATCGTATAACCTGCATCTTGTAATTCCGTATACAAATTTTTATTTCGTGGAATCAGGCCTAGAAAGAGATAAGCTCTCTCAATACGATATTTATCCTTTAGCCAAACTCTAAACCTTCTATAATCCAAACTCCATCCAAGACTTTCAATTCCTCTATATAAGTTTGCCCCATCGATATAAGCGAAATTGTTTTCTTTCGGTTTCATAATGGCCTAACTATTAATATGGAACAAGTGCTTTAGTATACCTAAGATGGTCTTTTGGCATTAATCATGCCATCCAGCATATCACATCCCATGGCCATCTTCCTCGCGGAGGATGGTTTTCAATCTCTCCCACCTCTCCTCCCATCGAAAATCTTTCATGACTCGTTCCCGTCCAGCCTCACCCATGCGTTCTCGGAGAGCGGGATCGTCCATAAACTTTTGAATCGCTGATATGAGAGCCGCTTGATCATTCGGTTCGATCAACATCCCCGTCACTCCATTGATAACCGCCTCTCCAGCTCCCCCGCTTTTCCCGGCAATGACCGGCAACCCTGCGAGCGCGGCTTCCAAATAGACGATACCAAACCCTTCGACGTCGCTCCCTTGGTCTCGCGCTGGCAACGCAAAAATATCCGCCGCCGCATACCACGCGTTGCGTTCATGATCGGTCGCGTGAGGAATAAACGTGACGCGTGCGGAAAGCTGTAAGCTTTGAGCTGTAAGCTGTAAGCTAGCCGCCTCCGGCCCGTCGCCGATGATGACGAGTTTGGCGTGCGATGGCAGTTCGCTCATCGCTTCGATCAAATGATCGATTCCCTTGCGCATCACGAGCCGCGCTACGGCCAAAATAATAAATGATTGATCTGATACATCACAATTTTGACGAGCCGTGGTTCGATCGGAAAATTCGAGCGACTCGACTGCCGGCGTGATGACCGTTGGCTTGATCGTTGCATCAAATTGACGGATCTCCTGCGCGACAAATTGCGAGTTCGCGATCACGAGCGAGGCGCCGCGCAAAACACGATGCAACACCCATCTTGTTTTTTTTGATCGAAGTGCCAACCGCAAATCCAACCCGTGAAACAAAACGGCGTATTTTGGTCCGCCCATCAATCGACTCAACCAAGCGGCCGTCCCAATCGGAAGCGCGTGACTGATGAGCGCGTAGGAATATCCACGGCGCGACAATGATCGAATAAATCCGATCATAGGCCTCCAGGCAGGCCAACCGCGTGAAAAAAAATGGGCTTGACGGACGTGTCCCGGACCTGACGCTTGATGCGTTTCCGGCACAAACACATCTATCGCGCCGTTTGACGCGTGAACCAAATTTCCGAGATAACGCGCCACGCCTCCCTGTTCCGGCGGATAATCAAGAGTCACAAGAGCGATGGAAGCGCGGGACATATCATTCGATTTTTTTAAACCATTTTTGCATGAGATGAAAATCCTCGGGCACAAAAATTTTTCCGATCCACAACAGAAAAACGATCAGCACGATCGCGACCGCAATCAGAGGAATAATGGAAAAAAATCCGGCCAACCATTTAAGAACCAACCAACCAATAAAGGCGATGATGATTCCTCGTAAAAAAAATGGCACCCCCCACGCCCAATCAATATCATGGCGCACAAACCACACGCCGATCAAAAACAACATCCAAAAACTGATCACTCCGGCCCACGCCGCACCCACCGGCCCGTACGCCGGCACCAACATCACGTTCGCGATGATACTGACGATCATTGTTATGCCCATGGCAATAGTTTTTTGATGCGCGCGATGCGTGGCGTTTAATAGTGATCCAATGGGAAAATCGAGAAACAACGGGATTGTGACCCACGGCAGAATCATCAAAGCATCAGCGGCACCGGAAAAACGCGCCCCGTATAAAAAGTGGATGAGGCCTGGCGCGAGAGCCGACAAACCGACCGTGATGGGGATGGCGAGGAGCATCATGAGCCGCATGGATCCGCGCAAAATCGTTCGCAAGGCCTGATGATCTTTGACGGCAGAGGCAGCACTCATGCCGGGATAGAGCGCGGCGACAAAAGTCATGGGTAAAAATTGAAATGAATAGACCAATTTGTACGCGACCGAATAATATCCAACCGCGATCACATCATGAAATTGTTTGAGCAACAACGTGTCCACATACGAATATACTTTGACGAAAATGCCGGCGAGGGCGAACGGGAGTGCCGCGCGGAGCAATAGCCGTAATGGGTAATGGGTAATGGGTAATGCGGAATGAGAATGGAGAAGACGGTGGGTGTGGGTGATACTCCAAATCACATTCCACGCGCTTCCGCAAAAAAGTCCAAAGATGAGTCCCAAAACGCCGGCGTGAAAAAAAATTGCGGTAAGACTCACGATCGCCGTCAAACATTGTCCGATGAACATTCCCCAAGCTTCATAGCGCAATTGCTGACGACCGCGAATCGCACCATACCAAGTAAGCGAAACTGCGTCTGATGACATGACAAGACACGCTAAAGCTACGGCGAGCAGCATTTCTTGACCGCCGTGCGTCAACAAAATATACGCGAGCGAGCTAAGGATGGCGAACGGAATCAAAATCCATTTGAGACGCAAAGCGCTCGCCAGAACCGCGCGTCCGCGCTCAGCATCCGCCGCCATCTCACGGATCACGACCGGTGTCAATCCCAAATCCGCGAGGATCACGAAAATCGATGTCACGGACACGGCGAAAAAATATTTTCCCGTAATCTCAACCCCCACAAATCGGGCGATGAAAGTGAACGTTAAAAACGAAATAATCTTTTGCCCGGTCGTAGCCACCATGAGCCACGCCGCGTTTTTCGCGATGGTTTGACTTTGAGACATAGGCTAGATTCCAAACGAACCGCTTTCGATCAATGGCTTGAGTTTCTCCATGCCGGGATAAGTCAATAAAATCTCACGCATCGGTTTCTTTTCACGTTCAGCACGAACCCGCGCATCCATCGCGCAACGTATAAAGTACCGAGTCAAAGATTCAAAGTGTCCTCCGGCCGCGGCCAACGATTTTAACAGAAACTTAAACTGCCGATTGATCTGCCCTTTTTCCGCAACGATTTCCGAGAGAAGCGCCTTAAAAAAGGAAGCAAGCTCCGGTTGAGCACGATGGATTTCTTCGATGCGTGCGGCCCACGTTTTGGCGGTGAACCCTTCCAGTTTTACATATTCGTTCACGATTTCGCCCAACGCCTTCATATCTCCCGTCCCCATTCGCAACGAAATAAGATTTTGTAGAAACTCGCGAAAACGCGGCCGATGATCCACGACCCGATCCGACAATTCTTCGATGGAACGCCCCACACTTCCAAAATCAATCAACGCCACGCGCTCGGCACCAAGACGCAAATCCGCCATGATGTTTCCCGCATGCGCGTCTGCATGAAAAATTCCGTCTTCCGTGATCTGCGCGATCAGATCAAGGGCGATCTGCGCGCGGAGCGCATCCAGCGAGAGCGAAGCAAAATCACGCTCGATGAGCGGAGCGTTTTCCGGATAGAGTGATTCGATTCTCTGACGGATCTCGGAAAAACGCTTTTGCCGTTCCGGATCGTCCGGCGGTGTTTTTGTGAACGCTTGCCAATCCTCAATGTCGCGCAAACTCAATCCTCGAATTTCTTCGTCCACCATGAGTTGCAGATTTTCCACCTTCCCTTCTCCCTTTCGCAATACATAAAGCAGATCCGGCACGTCCAATCTCACCCGCTTTGCCGGAACGGTTCCTTCCAAAACGATTTCCGCGTGGCGCGCATACAATTTTGCATCCATCTCGCGCTGCGCGAACGCTTCTTGCCCAAAATCAAATTCCGATCGGCACGCATCCACGATTTCCGGCAAAAGAAATTCCGGAACATTCGTCCCTTGATTGCGAAGCGCTTCCAAAACTTTCTCGAGCACTCGCGCATCTTCCTCGAAATTTTTTTCGATGGTTGGACGTTCAAACTTTGCGACCACGTGCTGCCCTTCAACCGTTTGTGCGCGATGCACCTGCTTGATGGACGCGCTGCCCACACATTCACCGACGGCCGCGATGTGGAATGGCGATTCACCCTCCGCTCCCAACAACCCCGCTTCTTCCAGATATGTGAACACGCCAAACTTGGAAAATGGCGCGGCGCGCTCGCGAAGCGATGAAAGTTCCTGCCGCACGTCGTCGCTGACCAATCCGCGCTGTTCGGAAAGCACCTGTCCGGCTTTGATGCCAACAACGCCGATCTGTTCCAGAAAAAGCCGGATGGCCTGCCCCACCGTCAATTGTTTTCCTTTGAGCCGAATCTCACGCATTCGTTCAGTGATCGCGTGAAAAAGTTCCACGCGCCGCGGACTTGAATACTCCCGAAAAATTTCAAAAAATACGGTTCGCAACACCGGCTCCATCGATACTTTTTGCTCCTCGTTTGCGAGAGAAGTCGCGATGTTGTGCTGATAAAAAACCTCCAAAAATTCCATCATGATTTTTTCTTCGCTTGAAGGAAATAGCTTGTTCATCTGCCCAACCGGAATCTCGAATAAACCGTTTGATCCCATAAGCGCGTTGTACAAAACCGCTCGGCGTTCGGCTTTGCTCATGAACCAAAACACGTCGCGCTCCTCATCCGGATTCATGTGGAACGATCGCCCTTCCAGATAGCGATCATCGGGCAACGTGCCGCCAAAAATCCAACCCAAAATTTTTGCGCGGCTTTCCCGATCCTGAAACACGGCGAGATAATTTTTGACGGCCTCAACTGGCGCAAACGCGACCTTCTCGCCTTTTTCTTTTTCTTCCGCCGGATGGCGCACCAAATACGTGTAGGTTGATTCTTCCACGCGCCGCACATGATCAAGCGTGGAAGAAAATTGCAAGGCAAACCGCTCAAGCAGATCGTCACGACTGTAACCGGCAAAAGGAAAACGGACAAGAATCTCCTTAAACACGTGATCAAATGCGCGATCACGCGCGGCCGCCTCTTCCTCCGGGGTCGGCTTTCTCCCGCGAGGCAAAGCGTCGCGATACAGCTCTTCGTAGCGCCCACGCAGACGATCCTCTTCGAGCTCAACGGCGATCCGCTCATACCCTTCCACGGCCCCGGGCGTAAAAAATTTCTTTAGTTGATGGATCAGCGCGGCCAGCGCCTCTTTTTCTTCGACCATCAGCACGTCAATATTCGCCGCCAACCCTTCCACGCGAAATAAAGTGTATTTCGTAAAGTACGCGTCTTGCAACACGCCATCGTCCTTGCCCTTAAAATGATTTTCGAGATCCACATCCGTCACGGCAAGCCGTATCCCTAACTTTTCTAAATTTGGACCCAACCGCGACTGACGCAGATAATTCCACAACCGCAAATGCAAAGCGTTTTCTAAATAAAAATCTTTCAAGAGCGACGCATCGCGTAAATGTGTCGTTGTCCATTTTTCTAATCGATCAACGGTTGACTGATAATCTGTACCCGCAGAAATTTTTTCTTTGATCTGTTTGATGTCTTGATTTGCGAAGCGGCTCACAAAACGCGCGGCAAAAGATTTATCGCTCACCACTTCCTGATTCGGTTGACGGCTTCCGGCATCGGAAAAAAGATACAAACCTTTCGTGCCCGGAAAATTTTTCCCCTCTTCCGCCCGTTTCTGAAAACGAATTTTTCGGGCTTCGTGTTTTTCCGTAAGATTAACACTTTTATCTCCCTTCACGAGAAAATAATCATTTCGTCCAAGCTGATTTATATACCTTTCATCCAGGCCATTTGCCTGACCAAACACCCGCCTTGTCCGTTCTTCTTCCATCACGTCCAGTTCTTCTTCTGTAAACTTAGGAGCTTGGTCATCTATTTCAGACCACCCCGCAATGCTTAAACGAGAATCCTCTATCGTCCCTTCCCGATAATGTTCCCGCACGTATTGATTCATCAGATCCGGCGCGCGGTTGATCTTTGCCCCTTCCGCCGTTTCGCGTTTCATGAGTTTGAGATAGATCTCGGCGCGTTCGCGCGTCCGTTTCGGTTCTTGATTTTTCCATGCTTCATTCAACACAAAATCCCGAAACCACCCTTCCTGAAATTGTTGTGCCTTCTCAAACAACCCCGGCTCCTGAAATTTTTTCTGCAGTTGTTCTTTATATTTGAGCACAATGTCCTGCCACTGGATTTCTCGCAAACCTTTTGTAAATATCTCCCGCAAATTTCCAGCGGTTTCGGCCGGCGCCCCGTGTTCCTTCAAAAGCTTGCGAGCGATCCCTATCTGCCCTGAGCTTGTCGAAGGGCCTCCCGCTCGCGGTTCTTCCCCCTTCGGCATCCAATCCGCCAACTTCTCTCCCATGGCTTGCAAGGTTGATGCGAATCGCGGATCATTCAAGATCGCATCGTCTTGAGCAAAAGATTTGTCATAGTCAAAGATCGCATCGTCTTGAGCAAAAGATTTATCACAGTCCTTAAAACTCACTTTTTTGAACCGCTCTTCTAACAAGGCCTCTTCGTCCCACAACTTTTTCAAAAAAAACGTCCAGGAAAAACTACCCATGCCACCGCCGAAAGACGGACTCCTCGCAACCACTTCCAGCACCTGCCATAACTTCTTAAAATTTTCCTGACCATCCCGTTCCGCATCCGTTGTCCAGAGCGGATTCTTCTCTTGCCACTCAAAGCGCGCCACCGTCTCTCGCATGAGCCGCTCGCCTTCCGGATCGTGCTTTTTCCACGTTTCGCCGTAGATGGGTTCAGCCGCCTTGTACATGCGCACAAGCCCCTGTAAATCCAACGGGATAATGTCTCTTTGATCAAAATGCCCACCCTTGTAACTTTCTTTCAGCACTTCATACGGATATAAATTCCCTAACAAAAAATACAAACCGATCTCATGGTTCACGGGAATGCCGAGCAGATTGTTTGACCAGCGCGCATTGGTTGTTGCAAGCGGAAGATCGATCTTCCTCATCGTCTCCTCCGCTTGATGCGGCTGAAGATCTTGAGAAAGCGCTTTCAGATAAAAACCAAAACCTCGCGGGAGTTCGCGGATGATTTTTAATGCAGGAAACGAACCATCTAATGTCGGATGTTTTGTGCTGTGGTTTTGAAGTTCAACAAAACCTTCTTCCGCCAGTTCGGGTGAATCAGACGCCAACTTTTTTCGAATCCGTGCGAGGGTTGGGTCGTCAGGCAGACGCGACAGAGAAAAATCCAACTCCGTAAGCCATCCTCTGGCTAATGAATCCATTTCTTTCATCTCGATCTGTTTTGGCAATTTTGTTCCCGGCTCAAGATACGGCATCACCCGACCCAGCTGTTCACGATAATGTGCCGCGACAGTCTCCGAATCCAAAGGATCGCGCGCAAACCGCAACCGCGAAAAAAGAAGATTTTGTTTGGTCGTTGCCATAGATTATTCTTCAAAATCTTTAATCTGTATCGCTCTTTCCAATTCGATCATGTCCGGTTTACATTCTTTCATCTCTTCAATATCATCCGCAAATAAACGCATAAATTCCTCGGAAAAAATTTGTTGTAATTGCGAGATTTCCTCTTTCCGTTGGTACGTATCTTTTACGTCGTGTTGCAACCACTCCATCCAATTTTCTTTTTTTCCGCCTGTCACAAAATAGCGCGGCGGCAACCCCTTCTCTGTCGCTCTTGTCGTGAGTGCCTGTTCCATCCGATGTCCCACTTCCCATGCCGAAGACTCAAGATCCGTATCCGCAGGAACCACCGCACCCATGCGCAACATCCTTTCAAACAAACGTCGTTTCGCCTTAAACAAACCTTCGCGCCGATGCTCATAACTAAGTCCCCATGACGTCGGCAAGTCGTGATTCGATCCATCATGAACGCCCTTCAAACCCGGATGATATTTAATCGCTCGTATCCATTCCAGATGCTGCCCAAGCGTTTCAAAATCGTTAACCCCGGAACGGTCCGCCACCGTAAAATTTACAATCAAATCGAATTCCATCTGCCGATGCGCGGTCGGGAGGTATTTTGCGAGCGACTGCCCCTGCTTCGTGCCATCCGCGCCTTGAATCCATTGCGCAACCGGGTAGACGGCTTGAAGATATTGGGAAAAAGCCGGAGCGTGGCGCTTTATTTCTTCGAGTGACAGATTTGAGATTCTCTTGGTTTTTTCCGGCGTATCAAAGAAAAAATCATAGTAGAGCACTTCAAATAAAATCCGTTTGGCTTCCGAATCGTCCTTGACGGTCAGGCCGAGTTCCTTTTGGAGTTTCTCCGACTCAAGCGATCGTTCAAAAATTTTCCATGCGGCGCGCAAATACCGTGCCAACACTTTTTGCAAAGGCGTAAAATCTTCTGGCAACGGTTCTTCAGAAAAAACCAACTCGAGAGAAACGCGCGCTGGAAATTTTTGAAGGTTCACATCCATATGATAATCACGCGACTGTTGCCAAACAGGAACCTCGGTTTTTGATTCTTCTTTGTAACCGGAAAGGCGTTCCGCGAGCTTGGCTTTGATCTGTCCTATCGCCTTCAAATCCAAAAAGGCATGACTGACTTCCGTAGAGGACGCTTCCGCACGCTCCTCTGGTATTTTTTGACGCTCCTCTTCTTTTTCCGCTTCCTCAAAAAAAACCCGTAAAAATTCTTCTTTCTCGTTGATCTCCTTCGCGGTTTGATATTTCACATCCTTTCTTGCGCCATAAGTGAATAAAAAACTGATTTCTTTGATCAACTCTCGTCGCGCCATCTCCATGAGCGTCATCGGATCCATATCACTCACGCGCCATCCGATTCTTTGGTGCCAAAAATTCACCGCATGATGGTTCATGGGATTAAAAAGATCCTGCATGTTTTTTATATATTTCTTTTCCACCACAGTATTGCCAAACGCGTGGCCATATACGAATTTGAGAAGCTCCTGTTCCTCCTCTGGTTGGCGTTGCCGCTCATCGAATTCCCGACGTAAATCCGTAGAAGATTCACGCTCAAAAATCGAATCCCCTATCGCGGCCATCTCATAGGGCGCCTGTTTCACCAGCAAAAAAGACCAAGAATCACCTCCCCAACCGTATTCGTTAAAAAAACCGTTAGCCCCCTTCTTGCCCTCCAACGCTTTCTCATTCTCCTGAATGTAAAAATTCGCCATGAGTACAATCGCCTCGGAAATCCCTTCGTCCCGTTCCAGCGTTTCCGAAGCTCCGGCGATCGCCGTCCGGACATCCGCGTGTACGCGCAGCATCCGTCCCACGATTGCGGTGTCATGCAAATTCATGTTTGGATCTTCTTCCAATTTTTTAAGAACCCCATCCCAAGCGGCCAGCATCTTGATGTGTTCAAGCGACTGCAAAAGATCTTTTCGTAACATTTTTTTCACTTCTTCGTGAGCCTCTTTTGAGAGAGGGGTCAACTCTTTTTGCGCGGAAAAAAACGGCTCGCTCGGATTTTCATACACCTGCCGCAATTCCTTAACCCTATTCTCGTCCAACGGATGCGTGTTCGTAAGATAATGCTGAAGAACCGCCTCCCCTCCCCCTCCACGCTTCTGCATCATCTCAAAAACTTCGATGACCGCTGTGGGATTAAACCCCGAACGATCCATCACCTCGATCGCCCGCGCATCCGCGTCATATTCATATCTCTGCGTCTCATCCTTATCGCGAGAATGTACATCCGCATCCGCGTGATAAGCCGGCTGTTTTAAGTGCGCAAGTTCATGTGCCAAAATTCCCATGACATGATCCACGGCTAAATCATTCCCTCTTTCCCGCATCATCTCATGAAGCGCATCCACAAGCCCTGCGTGCAAATAAATTCGCAACGGCACGTCCGGATTGTCCACCCCGCCTTCCTTAGCCACCGAAAAAACAAACGCATTAAAATCTTGGCTCCGCGTGATTTCCAAAACGACCTCTCGCTTAAATCCAAACTGTTCGGCCAATTTTTGCACCCCGACATTCAATTCCTTAAACAACGCCGATGACTCTTTCTCCTCCGGCGTCATGAGTTCTTCCGACGTCTTCACATATTCCCATAATTTTCGTTCGCGAAATTTTCGCAGCGATCGATCCAGCTGGTCGCGCGATTCCATAAACTCCTTGACGCGCGGCGTCTCTTCACCGCCAAGAATCCGCTCGTTTTCCATTTCATATTCCAGCGCATGCCACTCGCGTTCTTTGATTTTTTTCGCCATCGCTTTCGGCAAAACAAACGCCTGCGGTGCCCCCTCTTTTTCCCACGCCGGGATATGTAGTCGCATCTCCTCCCAGATCACGCTCGCCACCTTGCCGACGATCGTATCCTCTCGACTCAATTCGTATAAAATCCGCTGCGTTTTTATATCCGTAGGCAATTCAAAACGCCGTTCCGGCTCTTTCGCCTCGATTTTCGCCGCCGGCCCACGTCTCTCGCGCATCATAAACTCCCTCCAGAATACAAAATTTTCACAAAAAAAACAAGGGTCAAAAACCAAAAGCATACCATCTCGGTACGCTCTTTTTATGAATTTGATTATTTTTTATTTTCCTCCCACAGACAATGCCGCCAGAGTCCCCGCTATTTGTCCCAGTTGAACAAACGTCATGAGCACGCTCAACACGAAAAAGGCGATGCCCCAGGGCATCCATTTTCTTTGCGTTTCTTTAAACTGCGCCACGCTCACCCAATCATTTTTTCGCCACGCCCATTCGTTGCCCTTGATGCCCATCACGATCCACCAAATCAAACCAACGAACGGAACAAATTTCAAAAGAGAAATCCAGATATGATGATAGACTCCCCAGATAAAAGGCAATCCGGCGGCACCCCAATTCCAGCCCCTGATCTCTTCAGGGATAACGGACGCGCCGCCCTTTCCCGATCGCTTATCATATTCCACGCGACTTGGGTCAAGGGTTTTTCGTACCAAAAAAATGATGCCCAAAGGAATGCCGATTATGATGCCGATGACGCTTAGTATTCCCAAAAAACCCAGAGCCACATTGATAATGCGCGCAACCGTCGTCCGCAGGTCAACGGAACTGACGATGGCTGCGCTGGAACTGACAACTTCAGATGTGGGCGTGGTAACCATTGACCTGCTGATCATAAAGCTGGTCATGGCCCATGCCACCATGATCAAAACGAGGCCCGCCAACGGCCCGATCAGAAAACAGAGTCCGAGCTTTTTGTCTCGCGGCGAGGTGACGTAGGTCGGCTCCACAGGTGTTGAGGACATAAATTTTATCGAGTATTATTTTAAATTATCTCTTTGACCACTGCGGCGCCCTTCTCGCTCGCTTCAAACCGAACTTCTTTCGTTCTTTGGAACGTGGGTCGCGGGTGAGATAGCCTAATTTTTTTAATGTTTTGCGATAGGTGGGGTTCAAAATCACGAGAGCGCGGCTCAAACCCAAGCGAATGGATTCTGCCTGTCCGCGCAAACCGCCGCCTTCCGCCGAAGCACTCACATCAACTCCCGTTTCCAGTCCCACAATCTTCAACGGGCTTGTAACAATGTTGCGCAATTCATAGGTACCAAAATAAGCATCAAATGGTTTGCCGTTGACGGTGATCGCGCCCTTTCCGGTTTTGATCAATCGCACGCGCGCGATTGAGGTTTTGCGACGACCGAGTCCGTAAATCCACGAACCGTCTTTTACTCTCACCGCCGCCACAACCTCTTCCAAAACGTCAGCTCCCTGCTCTGGCAGATCCGCTGTTTTTGATTTAGACGCTTTCACGGCGGCAACCTTCTTTACGCCCGCGGAAACCGTTTTCTTTTTCGGCGTTTTCTTTTTTGCTTCTTCGCTCGTTGGCATAATAAAATTACACAATAATCAAACGTTTCAAACGCTCACTCTGCATACGATTTTTCGGCAACATGTATTTGACGGCGTGAAGCAAAACTTCTTCCGGACGTTCTTTTAAAAGTTTTGCCACCGGCAAACGTTTGATGCCGCTTGGCCGGTTGGAAGAACGAAACAAAACTTTTTGCTCCATTTTTTTGCCGGTAAAAACCAATTGACCCGCGTGGGAAACTTTTATGATGGCTCCTGAATCAATATGAGGAATGTAGCCCGGCTGATCTTTTCCCATCAACAGCTTGGCGATGTGCGTCGCCAAACGACCCACCACCTTACCGGCGGCGTCAATTTCGATCGTTTCGCGTTTTATGGCGGGCATCCCGCGCTTCTTGTTCCAGCTCATAATCTTAATGTCTAATGACTAATGTCTAATTACTTTACCAACTGTATCTGCGCCACTTCCGCACCATCCCCCTTACGAGGACTCAATTTAATGATACGAGTATAACCGCCCGGACGCGTGGCGTAACGCGGTCCCAATTCTTCCAAAATCTTGTTGACGGCCGACTCTTGCACAATCTCCTTGAGCAAAAATCGACGGGTCGCCAAGGATTTTTGTCTCCCTTTGGTGATCAATTTTTCCACGATCGGTTTAATCGCTTTGGCTTTGGCGAGCGTGGTATTGATATGCTCATACAAAATCACCGACGTTGCCAACTGCCGAAGCAAGGCGTTACGAGGCCCATTCTTCCGATCCAAAGTTTTTCCTTTACGTCGATGGCGCATAATTCAGGTGGCTAGTTACTAGTGACTAGTTACTAGCTTCCTCTGCATAAGTCAAGTCTTTGAGGATATTGACGTAGTCCAACAAAATCGTGACCGCTTGCTTGGCCGCTTCCAGTGGATCCAAAGTTCCATCGGTTTCGATTTTGAGAATGAGTTTATCAAAGTCTGTTTTTTCTCCCACGCGAGTCGCTTCCACTTTGTAAGACACATTCAAAACGGGGCTGTATAAAGAATCAATCGCGATGGTTCCCAATTCCAACTTTTCTTTGATACGCTGTTCGGTGCTGTAATATCCGCGTCCGGCTCCCACCCATACCTCCATCTCAAACGCGCCCGAAGGATTCGTGAGCGTCGCAAGATGCAGATCCGGATTCACAATCTCCACTTGAGCGTCTTTCGCAAAGTCGCCAGCCGTGATTTCCTTTTCTCCTTTCACCGTCAACGTCAGTTTGACCGGTTCTTCGGAAAATAATCGAAGGCGCAACAGCTTTAAATTCAAAATAATTTCCAACACATCCTCTTTGACGTTCGGCAACGTGGAAAATTCATGTTCCGCGCCTTTTATTTTTACCGCTGTGACCGCGGCGCCCGGCAACGAAGACAACAACACTCGACGCATCGCGTTCCCGAGCGTCGTTCCATACCCTTGCGCGCAAGGCTCGACGGTCATGATCCCTTCATTGGCACGCTCGCCATGCGTAAAACGAATTTTGGATGGCAGAAGAATTGGTTCCATAGAAAAAAATTATTGACGAGAATAAAATTCGACGATCTTTTTAATATCAAAAGGCTGTTGCAATTCCGTTCCGGCGGGAATTCCCGTAACCTTTGCGGATAATCCTTTGCTGTCAACGGCAAGCCAAGACGGGGTGTTCTTTTTATTGATCAAAACTTCCTCAACCCCTTTCCAGACTCCTTTTGCGCGCTTGTTTTCTCGAATGGCGATCATCTCGCCGGGGCGGACGCGATAGGAAGGAATATTGACCTTGTGTCCATTGATCTCAAAATGCGCATGGGAAACCGCTTGACGGGCGGCGGCGCGCGTCTTGGCAAATCCGGCGCGATAAACGGCGTTGTCAAAACGTCGTTCCAAAAATTCGACCAGCGTTTCGCCGGAATTTCCGCGCTTGGCAACCGCTTCTTGAAAGAGATTACGAAATTGGCGTTCACTCAATCCGTAGATGCGCTTCGCTTTTTGTTTTTCTCGCAACTGTTTTCCGTAATCCGTCATGCGCGTGCGGCCGGTCGGTCCATGAACGCCCGGCGCATAGGGACGACGCGCAAGCGCTCGCGCATGCGAGGCTTTGTCGGTCAGAGGGATACCCTCGCGCCGCGACATTTTTGCTGTAACTTTGAGTGTTCGCATATTTTTAAACTCTTCGTGGCTTGGGAGGACGGCATCCGTTGTGCGGAACCGGCGTCACATCTTTCATCGCCAGCACATCAATATTGTTTGATTGAAAAGCGCGCAACGCTCCTTCGCGTCCCTGTCCCACGCCGGAAATAAAAACATACACTTCTTTTAACCCATAGTCCTTGGCCTTCTGCACCGCGTCTCGCACGATAACGGATGCGGCATACGGCGTGGCTTTTTTTGGACCCTTAAATCCCACCACTCCGGCGCTCGACCATGCGAGCACATTGCCGTTCATATCGCACAAAGACACAATCGTGTTGTTGTAGGTTGCCTGAATAAAAGCCTTTCCCTGTGTAATCTGGGTTTTGGTCTTTTTCGTTTTTCGCGGTCTGGCTTTGGTCGCCTTCTTAGGCGTCTTCGCCTCCGCTTCCGGTTCGCCTGATTCAATTTTCTGTTCTTCAGTATTCATAAGCATCAAGTCTTTTCCAACTTCCTCTTTCCCGAACCCATGGTGCGTCGCACGTTGCCACGAACCGTTCGTGAATTGGTTTTGGTGCGCTGTCCGCGCGTCGGCAAATTTTTACTGTGACGCATCCCTCGATACGACCCTATTTCTTTGAGACGTTTGATGTTCGACAAAACATCACGCTTGAGTTCCCCCTCGACGCGATGATTTTTTTCCACCTCTTCTCGCAACTTGTTTGCTTGCGCCTCCGTGAGATCTTTTACGCGCACGGATTCGAGTACGCCTGAAGCCGCGATGATTTTTTTCGCGGTGGTGGCGCCGATCCCGTAGATGTAGGTGAGCGCGATGTCTATGCGTTTTTGAGCAGGAAGAGTGACTCCGGCGATTCTAGCCATAGGTAGTAAGGGGGACCGTTCAGCCAATTAGCCCTGGCGTTGCTTATGTTTAGGATTTTTCGCACAAATGACGACGACTCGGCCTTTGCGACGCACAACTTGGCAATCTCTGCACATGGTCTTGACGGACGAGCGGACTTTCATACGAGGTCTACAATCTATACGTTATCCTTCCCTTTGTCAAATCGTAGGGCGTAATCTCCAGCTGAACGTCATCCCCGGGAGTGAGTCGGATGCGATTCATGCGCATTTTCCCTGATAAATAACACAAAATCAACTGACCATTCTCCAACCGGACGCGAAAGGTGGCGCCCGGGAGGTTTTCCTCAATCGTCCCCTTGACCACTAAAAAATCCTTACTGGGAGAGGAGGGTTGAGTACCCATAGGCGGCGGAGCAATTTTTTAACATGAGAGAATAAAATGATGAAAATGAATGACAGAAGGATATCAAGAACTCAACGTCCCTGTCAAATTGAATAGTTTGCTGTTATCGTATCTTGGATATGACTCGCCGTAAACCCAAGCTCCTCTCTTCAAAAATCGTTCACAAAAATCCTTGGTATTGCGTGCGTCACGATAAACTGATTTGGCCGGACAATTCCCGAGGGGAATATTTTGTGATGGAATTACCCGATGGAATCATTATGATTGCTGAACAAGACCAAAAACTTCTTCTCGTTGAACAGCACCGTTATACGCTGAAGACATCTTCATTAGAATTTTGCACGGGCGGACTGAACAAACGAGAAACGATTTTACATGGAGCAAAACGAGAGCTGCAAGAAGAAACTGGATATGAAGCTCATCGCCTACGTACAATCGGTTCTTTCGAAGCACTCAACGGAATAACACCTCATCGAATGCATGTAGTCGTTACCGATCATCTCCGCCAGAAAAAAGATGATCTGGAACCTTCGGAATATGATTTAAGAGTACGGTGGATACCAATCTCAAAATGGCGGCAATGTATTCAACGAGGGAAAATAGGAGATGGCCCGACACTAGCCGCTTGGACGATCTATCAAGCATGGAAAGCGACTAAGAAAGATTCGCCTTAATTCTTCGCACCCCGGCAGACACCGCTTCTTCTTTTTGAATTTTGAATGACCCCAGTTCGCCGGTGTGGGTGACGTGCGGGCCGCCGCAAATTTCTTTCGAAAAATCTTTGGTGTCATCGCCCACAAAATACACTTTGATTTTTTCGCCATATTTTTCCTCGAATAAACCGATGGCGCCGCGTTTTTTTGCCTCTTCGACGGTCATCTCTTCAAAACGCACGGGCAGATCCTGCGCGATGACGTCGTTGACGATTTGCTCCGCTTGTTTGATCTGCTCGACGGTCATCTTGGTCGGATGAGAGAAGTCGAACCGCAACCGTTCGGGTGTGATGTTCGATCCTCGTTGTTCGACGTGCTCGCCGAGGACATTCTTCAACGCGCGATGAAGGAGATGCGTCGCGGTGTGAAGTCGCGTCGTCTCGACGGAGTGATCGGCAAGCCCTCCTTTGAATTTTCCGGCTGATGACGTGCGCGAGAGTTCTTGATGTTTTTTGAATTCCTCCTCAAATTTTTCTCGATTGATGGAAGCGCCACGCTCCTTCAAAATCTCCTCGGTCAGTTCAAGCGGAAAACCGTATGTGGAAAAAAGGATGAAGGCTTGCTCGCCGCTCAAACCCCCTTTATCCCCCTTATCAGGGGGAACATACGTCATTTTTTCCAACTCCTTCATCCCCTTTTCGATCGTCTTGCCGAATTTTTCTTCTTCTTTTTGCATCTCACTCGCGATGCGATCGGCATTCCGCTTTAATTCTGGATACGCTCCACCAAACTCACCAATCACGACTCGCGCTATTTGATCGGTCAACGGTTCTTTGATGCCTAAGCGACGGCCCTCGCGAACGGCTCGTCGAATCAGACGGCGCACGATATAACCTTGACCGATGTTTGACGGGACAACGCCTCGCTCGTCACCGATGATGAATGTCGCCGCTCGAATATGATCAGCGATAATGCGAAAAGAACGTACGGCCGTGTCATTGCGAGGAGTCTGCGACGAAGCAATCTCCGGAGATTGCTTCGTTCCACTCGCAATGACAGATGAATATTTTTTATTCGACAATTCTTCAATTTTTTTTATTATCGACGTAAACGCGTCTATCTTAAAAAGATCCGGATCATTATTTAATGCCGCGGCGAAGCGTTCAAGCCCTCCTCCAAAATCCACGTTGCGCTGTTTGAGCTTAATAAACCCGTCCACGGTTTTTTGATACTCCATGAACACATTATTGCCAATCTCCATAAATCGCCCACAGTCACAGTTGACATGACACGGTTCGTCTTTCCAAGCGGAAGTTTCGTGAAGTTGACGATCAGACCCAAAGTCCCAAAACATTTCACTGTCCGGTCCACCCGGTTCACCAACGGGCATGTTTGATGGAACGCCGGAACGCGACCACCAATTTTTTGTTTCGTCGTAATAAAAAATGCGACCGCCTTGCATTCCGTCGCGTTCAGAAAAATCCACGTCCCGCGCTTCGATGCCGCGTTGACGAAAAACCTCTTGCCAGAGCTTGACGGACTCGGTGTCGCGCGAAATGCCAAGCGATTCATTGCCGCGAAACACCGTGATGTATAAACGCGTCGAATCAGCTTCAAGCGCGCTCGTCAAAAACTCAAACATCCATGGAATTTGTTTTTCCTTAAAATACGTTCCAAACGACCAACTTCCCAGCATCTCAAACAACGTGGTGTGACGATTGTCCCCCACCTCCTCAATATCCTGGCTGCGAAAACATTTTTGAATATCCGCGATTTGCGTTCCCGACGGATGCTTCTCTCCCAACAAATACGGCACCATGGGTTGCATGCCGGAACCGGTAAAGAGCGTGGTCGGATCATTTTCCGGAATCAAAGACGCCGGCGGCACAATGGCGTGGCCGCGCTCACGAAAAAAATCCAGAAATTTTTGACGCACATCCGCCATCAACATACGCCATAGCCTAACAGCTAGTGCACGGACCCGACAAGGGGCAAGCGCGTTACTTGCGCGGCTTCTTGAGACACCACAAATTGTTGACGCAGCATCTCCGCTTGATTGACAAAAACTTTAAGAATGGAAATATCCGCCTCCGATGCGCCTTCTGGCTTCACGTGCAGCAAGAGATATCCTTTAATCGCACCTGATCGATCGGATGGAATCACCAACACATTCTTCCCATCTTCCGTCGTCAGCATGCCGTGCGATTGATGCTGTTCATGTAATGCGCGTAAATCTTTGTTGGAAACACGAAACATATTTTGCGCGTCCTGCTCATGGGCAAATTCTCGCTCCGTGCGCAAACGCGGCAATTCCACAAAACGAATGAGCGCGGCATCCGCCCCAACCGCCGCGCGCGCATGCGCGGCCAAAGCATAAAACAATTCTTTGGGAATGCGTTTTTGCGGATCAGCCATGGAAGACACGGTTGTCTCATCCGCCAATTTTTTTAACAACTCGATTTTTCTATTGATGGAACCGATATACGCGTAAGACTCGATCAGTTCGGTTTGAGCTTTCTGAAAATCATTTTCCGCTTGTTGGCGCTCATGCTCGCGCCGCTCCATCAAACGCTGATAAAAAGAAAAAGTGACGATGCCGGCCATTCCAAAAATAAAAATCGTCAACTCTTCCAATTGCGTTTGAGCCAATCCGAAATAGTCATGCCGGATCAGCGAAGGAGACATGACCGATAAAGCAAAAAACACAAGATACACGAGAGAAATCCATTCAAAACGCGCGGAAGCCTTGGAAGCCATACAAAGGATGAGACTATTAAAACACATTTAAGAGTAACGCGTAACTGGTAACTCGTGATTAGTAACTAGTAACTAGTAATCAGTAACTAGTTACGAGTTACGAGTTACTGATTACTAATTTCTAACCTATAAATCCTCCACCCAAGCATTCGGCGCCGCGATAGAGAACGGCGGACTGGCCGGGAGCCAAAGCCCAGACGGGATGGTCGAACAGAAGGCGGTAACTCACCTTGTCATTGCGAGGAGTCTTACGACGAAGCAATCTCCCATCTGAATCAGAGATTGCCGCGTCGTTCGCAGATTCACTCCTCGCAATGACAAGCCTGGCTTTTTCCGGTTTCTGTCGGTAACGAATCGCTACCTCAATTCCCTGTAACCTGTCAGCTGTAACCTGTAACCTGTAACCTGCCCGCCGTAACCTACCCCCAGTCCAATTTACATCCTTTATCACCGCCTCTTTTTGATACAAAAGCGGATGCTCGCGCGAGGGCACGATGATGAGTTGATTTTTTTTGAAATCTTTTTTCGCCACATACCAAGCCTGCCCCCCGACCTGTCCGCCATAGCCTTGGCGATGGTGGAAGCCCGCGCGAAGGGGGGCTTTGACGAAAAATCCGTGGCGCTGGCCGATCGTGTACGCATCCAATCCATCGTGACGACCGACCGTCAACCCTTCAGGCGTCACGATGTCCCCGGGTGTTGGCTTGATACGCTTGCGCAAAAATTCATGAAAATCCAGTTTCCCCACAAAACAAATCCCTTGACTGTCGGGTTTTTTGGCCGTCGGCAATTTCATCTGCGTCGCGAGTTGACGGACGCGCGTTTTGTGAAGATGACCGATCGGAAATAAAGTTTTCTGTAAAACTTTTTGCGACAAGCGATGCAAAAAATAAGATTGATCTTTGTTGGGATCCAATCCTTTCAAGAGATGCGCTTGCCCATCACCATCGTGACGCACCCGCGCGTAATGACCGGTCGCAACCCCATCAAAACCTTGACGCATCGCCGCCTCAAAAAACAATCCGAATTTGATCTCCTCATTGCACAACACGTCTGGATTTGGCGTGAGACCTTTTTGATATTCCGCAAACATCCGATCAAGCACGCGATGACGATACTCCTTTTCAAAATCAAACGTGAGAAGCGGAATGTCGAGCTGTGCCGCGACTCGAAGCGCATCACGCCTCTCCCCGCGCCACGCACATTCCCCGGTCCAAAAATCCTTACTGTCCGACCAGTTTTTAATAAACCCACCCGTCACGTCAAACCCTTGTTTGACGAGTAGTGCCGCAGCCACGCTCGAATCCACCCCGCCGGACATGCCAACGAGGATTTTGAGTGGCTTAGTGATGTTCTGTTTCATTTCAGTTCATCATTTTTACCCTGCCACGATCACCTTGACAATACTTCAAAATCCATGATAAACAAAACCCACACCTTTTGGAGAAAAACCGATGCACATCATTCCGTTGTCCAGACGCAAGAACTGGCACGTAATCCACAAACTCCTCAATCCCCATGCCCGACTAGGAATTGCCCTGACGACCGATGAAGCGATACTGAAGCTCTGGCAGGCTGGCTGGCCCGACTGTTTCCGCTCCGAGCCGGCCGAGCATCCCGGGCCTTTCCCGCTCTCGCTCATCCGCAAGTTGTGCGACGAGCACTGCCAGCGAGATGGCCACGACATGAGGGACTTCAACGATAGCGACGGGGTCAATAGGTTGGGGATCCCCTACGTTCTCTGCGTGCACTCCGACTCCGAGTACTTTGGGACGGGGGGCTCCATCGCCATGCCCCCGCAGGTGAATGCGGACTTCGAGAGTCTCCTCGCGGTGACGGGAAAGAACTACTACTTCCCTCGCGCTCTCCATGATGTGGTGAGCGATGAAACGCGCTACTACCTCGGCTGGATCAATCCTGCAGGCGCCCGCGACACGAAAGAGCGTGACCTGTACCTCTGGCCCGCCGCCTGCATCGACGCCAACGCATGAACCTGCCCTCCCCCCTCACAAGCCACGCTTCCAACGACTCCTGAATCTGGGAGTCTTTTTTATTTCAAACTCCTTCAAGCTCCCCCAAACTCCATCCAAATTCAGGAGATCTCTTTCAAAAATATCTTCATCCTAATCCTTCCCATCATCTTTTCTTCTGCTCTCTCTTGACTCTTCCGGTCTCTTTCGGTCTCTTTCGGTCTCTGAAGCCACGTCTTTCAAACTTTTCCTATAGGAAAAGTTTGAAATTTCATTTCAACTCAAAATGTTTTTTGAGCCAGCGATCATTATCCAATGATTCCATGACCACATAAAGTGCCTCCGATCGAATCCTGTACTTTGTCCGCAACAAATCCAACACCTCTCGACACTCATAGGGAAAAACCCAAACGCTGTCTTGCAAACGATAAAAACCAAGTCGTCGGAGCAAGTGCCTCACCTGATCGCGTATCGGTCTGCGCTTCTCCGATATATCAAACATCAAACAATGCCATTTATGATCCCAGTGCTTATGTTTTTTGAGCTGCTTTTCTCCAAGTTCATACTTCAAAAACTCTTCACGACCCCGTTTGGTAAGGGTTACGAGCCATCCGGAATGCATTTGACGAATCACCAAATAACCCTTTTTATCCAACCGATATAGCGCCTGCTTAACATGTTCTGATTGATAGCGTTTGCGCAGTATCGGCTTCATCAGCTGCAACAGGTTTGGACAGACGACTCCAACCGCCAAAACCCCAACCACCCCGACCGTCAAAAAAATCGCCTTACTTATTTCCCCTCTCGTTAATTTTTCCCGTGCCTCTGGCATACAGGATGTATCTTCTCACATTTTAAGTTTTCTTAAAAGAAGAAAAATACAACTGAAAAAAAATACAACAAAAGATATCCGCCAAAGTATTTCAAACTTTTCCTATAGGAAAAGTTTGAAATACTGCTTTTTTGTGAAAACGATTTCCACGCCACACTTTCACATCCCACTCTGTCCCACTCTTGCGGAATCGCTCTCAATCATTCGCTCTTGAAAATCTGCTTTTGATGAACCCCCTATTCTCCCAAGGCAACTTGAATCGTGACC
>JAUSEV010000010.1 GCA_030649995.1 Candidatus Uhrbacteria bacterium | reverse complement strand
CATAGCTCAATTGGCAGAGCAGGTCCCTCTTAAGGACAAGGTTGTAGGTTCGAGGCCTACTGGGTGCACCAAAACTAACTATGACGGAAAAGACAGCTCAGCGCGGCGAGTACGCCGCGCTCCGCAGGGCAAAATCCGCTTTTGTTTTCGCCGTAAAATCCCAGAGTTCGCCCCAATTGATTGAAAGCGTTTTGTCCTTAATTTCGGGGTTAGAGCCGAGAGAACGGAAAAAGTTGCGCCATTCGGCGTAATTTTTTGTGTGCGCCACTTTTTCCGCTTCTTTCAAGGACAAAACGAAACTCCGCAAGGGTTCGAGCCGATTCTTTCCCTGTTGCCCAAAATCTCCTAAACTTTCCTCCAGCTTCGCTTTTTGGCGCAGGAGAGCGTCTTTCTTAGTGAGATACAAGTCGCGCTCAATATCGCCGTCGAGGTAGAGCGACACAAGCCGGTCAAGCTTCTCCTGCGTCTCGGAAAGTTTAGATTTCAGATTTTGGGCAACTTCTCCTCTCGAAGAAATTGACTCGCTCTCCCATGTATTGATTTGTTTTTCCATTACTTCAATTTCTTCGAGAGGGAGCGACACTGATTGAAGCAGTGTTTGCGCTTGAGCGGCGAGCGCGTCGGCGGCAATATACGGCTGGCCACACTTTCCGCTTTTCTTGGTGCAACGATAGTAAGTGTAGCGAGTACCGAAACGGTTAGTCGTATATTGCGCCGTGATCATATTGCCGCACTCGCCGCACCGCGCAAGTTGCGTAAATGGAAATGGGATAATCGTTTTCAACTTGCGCGGTTTTCTCCGAGATGTGAGTATTTTCTGCACTGCTTCAAACAGTGTCGGGGAAAGAATCGGCTCAAAGTTTCCGTCGTGATATTCGCCATGATATTTTACAAATCCCAAATATGCCCTATTGGTGAGCATTTTCACGACGGAAACTTTTGCAAGTGGCGTTCCTTTCTTTTGCGTCAATCCATGTTCCGCCAAAAACTCCGCTAACGATACGAGGGTGTGCGACCCCTTGGCGTATTCTTCAAACGCGAGACGAATTACTTTGCTATACACTTGATGCGGCTCAATGTTACGCGTTTTCAAGTTGTTCACATAGCCAAGGGGTGCGAGCGTTAGCCACTCTCCACGGCGGAGTTTTTGGCGGATTCCGCGCTTCACAT
>JAUSEV010000038.1 GCA_030649995.1 Candidatus Uhrbacteria bacterium | reverse complement strand
GAGGACATTCTAACTTCTGTTTGACAGTCGGGCTCACGGCTATTGACATGCCTGATAGTTCATGATTCCCTTTGAGGGACAGAAGCGTTGGAGCGGTTCGTAAAAACTCGGAAAATGAAGGAGGAGAAATTCATGCTCGTTGCAAATCAGTTGTCCAATGTCGTCGAGACGGTCAGTCTTCAGGGGTTGAAGAAGGCGCGTACGGCGGAAGGGGAGGTCGAGATCTACACATCCGTCGACGTTCACACGAAGCAGCAAGATGCTCCGTTCGTCGGCTACGCCGTGCAGGTGAAGCTTGCCGCGCGCTTCCCGAACGGAGACTTCTCCTACGCGCGCGTGGAAATGCAGAGGTTTAATCCTGATTTCCTGATGGATGCCGGAGTTGATCTCGGCAAGGAGATGACCGATCCACACTCAATGATGAAGCTCTTGATCAGGACGCCGCTTGTGTATCTCTCGTATGCGATTGCCGCGATTATCGCGGCGCGCAGTAAGCTCGTTGTCTCCGTGAAGGAGGAGAGCATCTCACTCGAGCTTGTCTGCCAGCTGCCACGAGAATTGCGACGATCTCTGGGACGGGGTCATCGTAGCTCCCTGCCGCGCATGCTTGGATCGGCCTCGATCAAGGACATGAAGAGCTTCTTCCGTCCGAAGAAGAAGTCGCGCGCTCGCGCCGCTTGATCGTTCTACCTGCCTATGGGATTTCTCCCATAGGCTTTTTATATAATGAGGGTGTGGAAAGGTCGTTTTTGCTTGTAAATCTAATGGCTTGACAACTTTTTCTGTCTTCTATACACTCTCAACACTTTACGCATGATGATTTATCGGAGATTCTATGAGCTTCACCATTTTTTTTAAAGGCTAAGCAAACAGAACTCTCGTATCTGAACCGCTTGGCTGACCGTCAAGCGGTTTTGTATCACAAACATATTTTTGAGTCAGACAGTGATGCTCGTCGATCAACGATCGAAGCGTGTCAGTGTCCGCCTCAGAAGAAGATGGGTCGGAATGATCTTCGACAACAAAAGAACGTCAGTATGTAATATGTGCAAGGCATCTATGTGAGCTTACAGCTGTCAGCTTTCAGCTTTCAGTTTTAGACTCACCACATAAAAAAATGTAAGCGTAAAAAATATACCTAAACTGTCATTTATCTCATCTTGATCTCGATTCATGATTCTTCATTCTTGATTCATGATTCTTCCGGATGAGCATCTGAATGGCCGAAGCACGTAAGGGCGTACGGTGGATGGCTAGGCAGCGAGGAGCCGACGAAGGACGTGGCAGCCTGCGATAAGCCTCGGGGAGGTGGCAAGCAACCTTTGATCCGAGGATTTCCGAATGGGGAAACCCCTTTGCACGAACTGCAAAGACCCACATCTGAATACATAGGGTGTGTGGAGGGCACCTGGGGAAGTGAAACATCTCAGTACCCAGAGGAAAAGAAAAAAAGTATACGCAGACTTCTTGTCTCACCAGATCAATCATGGTCTGGACAGAGACAAGATGTCTGCATCATTCCCTGAGTAGCGGCGAGCGAAACGGGAACAGCCGAAACTTTCATGATTAATCTTCTGCACCGAGTTGGACGCAAGTTTAACCGCGGGCAGGAGAGGCGAGCTTGGGCTATCGTCATGAAGGGGTTGCGGGACAGAAGCATGTATCACCCAAGAGATGCGTGGAGAGCAGATGATATTAGTTGAATCCGCTGGAAAGCGGAACCAAAGACGGTGATAGTCCGGTAAACGAAAATATCCATCTCCTCCAGTTTTTGATCCATAGTACGACGAGGCACGAGAAACCTCGTCGGAAGCAGCCACGACGATGTGGCAAGGCTAAATACTCCTCCTGACCGATAGTGAACAAGTACCGTGAGGGAAAGCTGAAAAGTAGCCCGGGAGGGCGATGAAATAGTATCTGAAACCGTACGCTTACAAGGAGTTGGAACGGTGCCTCACTTGTGTTCGACACACGTTAGCTTCTTAGGCATTAGCTTGTAGCTTCTTAGGTCAGCCTAAGAAGCTGAAGGCTAAGAAGCTAAAAAGCTAAAGCAAGTGACGAGCGTGAGCGAGGCACCGCGACAGCGTTCCTATTGAAGAATGAGCCGACGAGTGTGCTATACGTCGCTTGGTTAAGTTCCTGCGGGAGCGAAGCCACAGTGAAAGCGAGCCTGAATAGGGCGTGCCCCGTAGAGCGCAAGCTTTTACGGGGCGTTGGTGGCGTATACACGACCCGAAACCCGGCGATCTATCCATGTCCAGGATGAAGTTCCGCGAAAGCGGAATGGAGGTCCGAACCCACGAGCCGTGCAACACTCGGGGATGAGATGTGGATAGCGGTGAAATTCCAATCGAGCTGGGTGATAGCTGGTTCTCCCTGAAATAGATTTTGGTCTAGCGCTGATTTATAGCATGGTGGAGGTAGAGCACTGAATGGGAATCGGGGCGCAAGCCTACGATTTCCAACCAAACTCCGAATGCCACCATGTGTTCCCAGCAGTCAGTCCTTGGGGGCTAAGCTCCAACGGACAAAAGGGAAACAGCCCTTGATCGCAGACTAAGGTCCCTAAATTCATACTCAGTGTCAAAGGTGGTCGGGTGACTTAAACAACCAGGAGGTTGGCTTAGAAGCAGCCATCCTTTAAAGA
>JAUSEV010000043.1 GCA_030649995.1 Candidatus Uhrbacteria bacterium | reverse complement strand
CCACGCGGGCGAAAGCTGAACGCCGCCGCTCGCATGGATACGTAGGGCTTGCCCTCTACTACACGAAGCACTCCGATGTCGAGTGGATCGTATCCCATGTCTCGCCGCACCCGCTCGACGATCTTATCGGCGAACAAGTACTTGAAGATTGAGATGTCGAACGGCGTTGGAACGATTCCAAGCAACTCAACGGGATTGATGTCGATCATGTCGCCAAGCACATCGCCGTGAAAACGGAATGCGACCAACGCATTGACCGACTTAATTCGCTCAATCAACAGCTTCTCTGATGCCTTGTCCATTTCTGCTTGCGTAGTGGTGATGGGTCGGCATTGAAGAATGTAGAGCGTGCTGTCCTGAACGGCAAACTCGACATCAAGACTGGACGACCGGAATCGCCGCTCAATTGCCTTCATGGCGATGATGAGCTTCCGAAGCCACGCATCCTTCACGTTCGAGGGCTTAATTCCGCGAGCGATCCGAATGAGTCGGCCGTTAGCAGCACCGCCAACGATTGTCTCTCCCACTCCGCTTGAGACCGAAACGACATAGTAGCCGTCTGCCTTGGCAAGAGCATGCGAGAAGATGACACCGCTCATATCAGCCTCGATCATTTCCTGAACGATGACCGATATACCAGACTCGGTGAGTTCCAAACCCCGTTGTTCGGCGTAATGAGCTACGACTTCCTTTTTCTCTACTCCGGAATAACGCACTTCATCAGTCGCAACGTGGATCGCTTGTTCGGTTGCCTGAACGCGAAGTTTCGTGGTGTACATTCCGGCGAACGATGCGCCGGAAGAATCTTCTTGATCCGCACTACTGCGAACCGCAACTGTGTTTCCGTGGCAAGTTTTTAGAAAACCACGGATAACTTCACTTTGCTCGCTCTCGGACATGCCGGGGCGAAGCACAACGAATCGGGGAACGTTAATTCCGCGAATTGTTGAAAGAATGCCGAGGTTTTCGGCCTTGCCTTTTTTCATGATTGTCTCCTATTTTGATTGTGAAAGAACAAAATCGGCGCTTGTGCGCCGATTTCTGGATTCCTTTTTAGTTTTTAAAAATAAA
>JAUSEV010000041.1 GCA_030649995.1 Candidatus Uhrbacteria bacterium | reverse complement strand
CCCATTTACTCATCGACTTGTGACAGGTCGGGCAATGTTTTTTTGTGACGATTAGGGATCATATTCCCTAATTATTTCAGAACGGAGCTACATCTACAAGAAAAACAACTAAATCACCAACACGAAATGTCTATTAGCTCTCTTACATCAAAAATATCCTGACCTCCCAGGATCAAAGCCCGTGGAATCCGCGGTGAACAAGGCTCAGCGCGCCGGCACCAAGATTCATAACAAGGAGGAACGTGTGGAGGCATACACGGATCGATTGGAACGGCTCACCGAAAATGAGCGTGGATTCAAAAAGTTGAAAGCGATGGTTTTGGATCGTTTCGCGATTGACACGCGGGACGAGGATGTTTTGAACAAGCTGGCCGAGGGTTTGTATGAATCCGAAAAACGCATCGCCATCGAGCAAGGTCGCGGCCAGGCCGTGGAGCGGTTGAAGTCCATGCCGGACATTGTGCAACGGTACAAGCCGCTTGTTTTTGAGAAAGCGGAGATCCAGCGCAAAACGCTTTCTGCGTGGCTTGACTATCTCCAGAAGAACGACGCCAAGCATCCGATGTGGTTTCGTTACTTCGTCGTCCGCAGTTTGGAGAAGATGGGGATGCTCGACAAAGAGCGGGCCGCCTATTCCAAGCGTGCCGCAAAAACGGTTGCGCCGTTTCCGGAATTGAACTCCGAAGCGTTGGGTTGGGTATATAAACGTTTGACGGATGGCATTGATCCGGAAGATTTTCAGATGGAAGTAAAGAAAAAGAACAGGCTTGAAAGCCTTATCCATGCAAAAGACTTTGCCGGACTCTACGCGTTTGCCCAGATCGAGACGGCCGGCAAGTTAAATCGTGAATCAATCGAAGGAGCGTGGAAGAAATACAATAAAGGTAGTGATTACCGGCTTCTGGAAAAAGATTTGAAAGGCAAAGGAACCGGCTGGTGCACGGCGGAAGGGAGTGCGAAGAACCAGCTTCAAACAGGGGATTTTCTTGTTTACTACTCCAAGGGATCGGACGGAGCCTATACGGAACCGCGCGTAGCCATTCGCATGGAAGATGAGAATGTCGCGGAAGTCCGCGGGGTGAATCCAAAACAGGAGCTTGAACCGGAACTCGTTGATATCGCCCAGAAAAAATACCACAACCTTCCGGGTGGACAACCGTACGACAAAAAAGCGAGCGACATGAAGCGGGTGACCGCGATAGATAAAAAGGTCAAAGCCAATCAAGACCTTTCCGCAAACGATCTCCGATTCCTGTATGAATTTGACGGAAAGATCGAGCAGTTCGGTTATGACCCTGACCCGCGTGTTGATGCCATCCTCGGCACGCGCAACAGGCGGGAAGATTTGTGTTCCATCTTTAACTGCACGCAAGAGGAGTTGGACAAAAAAGAACACACGATGCTCAAGCACATTCCTCTATGGGAAAAAATACCGGCAGAAGCGACGTTCAAAAAAGATTTCAAGTTTGATTGGATCTGGTCAGATGAGTATAAAAAAGGCCGGCCTCTATCGGATTTTTATTTTCTTTCTTCCGATGCCGAAAAAATCTCCCTTGAAAAATCTTTTACGCAGTCGCTCACGAAATCCCTGGATATCGCCAAAGGAAAAGAATCACGGCCTGACGTCAAAGTTTTCGAGATCGGCGACGTGATCCGCAAAAAGAAAAAAGAAAATCCAAATCATCCAGGCTATCTCACGACCAAAGAAGTCCTTGAAGCGATCGATGAAGCCGGATACCGTCCGGCAACCTTCGCGGAACTCCTTGCTTTTGGTAGAGATTCTTGGAAACCAGAAGTTGATCCAAAAAATCTCACCGAAGAAGAGCGGGTGCTGCAGAATGTTCAGGCACCTTATATCTATGCGCTTGGCTCGCCGTTCTCGAGTGCCCGCGGCGATCGCTGCGTTCCGCGGCTCAGCTGGGACGATGGTCGGCGTAAGTTGGATGCGTTCAGCTTCGGCAGCGGCTGGAGCGGCAGCCTTCGGTTCCTCGTCCTCCGCAAGGCATCTTCATGAAGCACTGGGACACTTGGACACTTGATACTGGGAAATGGAGCTAGGAATTTTGGAGGTTGGGAATCGGGTTTTGAAAAAAAAATGATATACTGAATTTGGAAATCGACGAAACAGCCCGCGGTCACGGCTTCGGGCGGTCGAAATCTGGGTGGATACGTTATCCGGAATGTCGTGCGGGACTCCTGCGCGATAGCGTGAAACGACCAGCCCCATTCATGAAGATACAGGGACGCCGGAGGATGTGGCTCGAGCCAAAAAGAGTTGGACCGGAAAATATTTGAAAGGGGCCTTGAAATAATACCAAATTTTTTTCTTGACGGTCATCGAAGAAGCCGTTAGGTTGCAGGGGGAGGTGTGACAAAATGCAGATGGCATCCGCAGACGATCCGCGAGTCGTCTTGGCTCGCCAGCTTTTTTCCCGCATGGCTCCTGGGAGCCTGGGGTATGAGATCGAGGCGGCGTACACGGCATCGATTCTTCAACGGAATCCGCCCATTCCGCCTCGACCGGAGTACGCGCCGGCCATCAAGTTGGCGCTCGTGGATACGCGACGGTTCGTGGATCGCATGAATGGCACCTTGCGCGTGAGTAACCTGTGCCACGCGCTTGGGATCCGATTTGCTCGTGATGATGGATTTTTCAGATCCCCGCAACCGGATCCGTTCTGTGATGGCGGCATTCATTTTGTGTGGGCGCATGACGGTCAGGCCAATTTGGGCAGTCCACTCGGATTTGCCCGGTGGCGCATAGATCGTTCCTCGGGAGAGCGCGAGGCAAACGTGGCACTCGGGCTGTTCCTCCACGCGGAATATCCGGAAATCGTGCGTGAGCATCATGGGGCACACGAATCCGCATGGGGATATGCCATGGACCTTCCGGGTTCTACGACGCGTGACGGGTTGTACGTGGCCACGATTGAGCGCGGGAATGATGGCTGGGGGCATAGAATCGAGGAGCGTCTGGACTACAGGCGCTTTGAGCCGGATGATTCAAGACCCCAGCGCGTATCTGGCATGGTGTCCTACTGGCTTCCAGAAGCTACCCTTCGCCCTTAAGAATCAAAGGTTCTTAAGGGCTTTTTCTTAAACCCACAATGCTTGACAGGTTTTCCCTATTCCTTTATTCTCTCGACACATCTATGGCAGACACCCTCACCTTGCCCATGGTCATCCAGCCTTCTCAAGTGAAGACAGGCATGACCATTCGCGTGCATCAAAAAATTAAAGAAGCGGATAAGGCCGGAAAAGAAAAAGAACGTATTCAAGTGTACGAGGGGATGGTGTTAAAAGTTGGCGGCAACGGGGTTTCCAAGACCATGACCGTGCGCAAGGTTTCGGATGGAGTCGGCGTGGAAAGAATTTTTCCCCTTGTATTGCCATCGCTTGTTAAAGTTGAGCTTATGCGCATGGCCAAAGTGAGACGCAACAACATTTCCTACATTCGCCATTCAAAAAAGTCTCTGCGAGAGACTAAAAAAATCAAATTAGCGGTTGTGTAAAGCCGAAAGAATTTGTTCAACCGTTTGTTCCGGTCGTTCATTTCTTGTCGTATCAAGAACCACGTCGTAGTGCGTGGCATCCAGATAGTTTTTGATTCCATAGTGTTTTTGATAACGCAGATGGTCTGATGCAAGCCGTGCATCCAGTTTTTGCCGAGCGTCTTCCACGCTTTTATAGGGAGGTTCGTCGTTTTGTTCCCCGTTTTGTGAGCGTTCGGATTCAAAAATCCGACGAGCCGATTCCGCGGGCTCGCACAGAAGCAAAATTTTAACGGAATGTGGAATAAAATGCCAAGAGAGTCGGCCTTCCACAATAAAGCCGTCTTCTTTTTCCCCGAGTTCTTTTTGATATTCATCGACGGTCGTATCCGTGATCGGATCCGTTTCACCCAAGGTGTTTAGCTCGGCGATGGTCAGCCCTCGCTCTATCGCCATTTTCCCACGCAAGTTTCCCATGGAGTAGAACTTCATTCCCAAACGTTTCGCCAAGATTTTTGCCACGGATGTTTTTCCGGAACCGGGAACGCCAGAGATGGTGAAGATCATATCTTTATTTTGTCATTCCTGCGAAAGCAGGAATCCATCGGATGGATCCCCGGGTCTTCGCTTCGCTACGCCCGAGGATGACAGAGAATTGATGAGATGATCGAACGCCGGATCGGGTTTAAGGTGGTAGGTTTTTCGTGTGCCGGTTTTTGGATCGTTAAAATTTAAACCTACGCTTTGTAGCATGAGGCGTGGGGTTTTAAGATTCAGATCCGGATGGCGGAGGGCGTAGAGCGAATCACCGATGACCGGATGACGCAGGGCGTAGAGATGCGCGCGGATTTGGTGCGTGCGTCCGGAAAAAATTTCCAGTTCGAGCAGGCTCGCTCCCACAAAACGCCGTTTGACGGTGTAATGCGTCCATGCGGCTTGGCCTTGTTTGTTTTCCGGACGGGCCGCCATGCGGGCTTTTGAGGTGGAGCGAGCGATACGGAATTTAATGTCACCTTCCTCGAGTGGCAAGATTCCGTGCACGAGCGCCAGATATTTTTTTTCGGTTTTGCGTTCCGCGAATTGCCGTTGCAGAGACTCATACGCCGCTTGCGTTTTAGCGACAACCATTAACCCGCTCACCTCTCGATCGAGACGATGTACGATTCCGGGCCGATCAGGATTTTCTCCCACGCGCGCGATTTTTTGGTCATGCGCGAGCAAAAGATCCACCAATGTCCCATGCGGGTGTTTGGCATCAGGGTGGACGAGAAGCCCGACGGGTTTATCAATCACGAGCCAATCGGGAGTTTCGTCGACCACGCGTAAGGCTGGTAGGTGAGTAGGTGAGTAGGCTGGTAGATCAGATGTGATCCCCCTCCTTACGAAGGAGGGGCTAGGGGAGGTCTCCGCAACCAGATCACCCTTTTTCAAAAACCGATGCACCATCGCTTTTTTCTCATTAACCATGATTGACCCCTCTTTGATCATCTTTTGAATGCTCGAACGCGAAAGACCGGGCAATCGTTCCACCAAAAAATGATCAAGCCGCTCTCCGGTTTGTTCTGTTTTGACCTTCCATGTTTGATGTTTCATCATGTCTATGGCATGGTACATGGAATCATCCTGCGCGGGTAGCTCAACGGTAGAGCAGCTGTCTTATACACAGCTGGTTGAAGGTTCGAATCCTTCCCCGCGCACACCAGATATTTACCAAGATTGCGGTTGGTTTATACTATAAAATATGCATCAGGTAACAGGTCTCGTCGTCCGCGGAAAAGGTGAGGGTCGGGCTCTCGGCTATCCTACGGCGAATTTAGAATATCAGAGCGTTCAAACTCCCGAGCGCGGGGTGTGGGTGTGTCGAGTGCGGATCGAATCGCGTGAATATCAGGGATTGGCGGTGATCGGGATGTGGAAATTTGAGAACCATTTGCCGAGCGTGGAAGTGCATCTTTTGGATTTTGATCAGGATTTGTATGATCAGACTTTGGTTATCACGCTCGAGATGAAATTGCGGGAGGTGAAAATTTTTTCTGACATGTTAAAACTCCTGTCTCAAATCGAACAGGACGTTAAAGAAGCTCGCGTGTATTTTTCTTCTTAAAATTATGTTTTCCGGCATTGTGCAACAAACTTCACGCGTGACGAACGTTGAACACGTTCCCGGACTCGCGCGCATCACCCTTGATCTGGCGGGTCTCACATCAAATCTTAAACAGGGGGCGAGCGTATCGGTCGGCGGCGTGTGTTTGACCGTTGCCGCGATTAAAGACTCACACATCACGTTTGAGATGATTGGAGAGACGCTCGACAAAACTACACTCGGCTCGCTCAAGATCGATGATCACGCCAACATCGAACGATCCATCCGAGCTGAAGATGAAATAGGCGGTCATCGCGTGTCCGGCCACATCACGGGCACGGCAGAGATTATTAAAGTGGACACACCGTCCAACAATCATATTTTAACCATCCGCTGTCCGGCCGAGTGGATGGATTTTGTTTTTCCAAAAGGTTTTATCGCGCTTGATGGGTGCAGCTTGACCGTGGTGGATGTGGGAGATGATTGGTTCACGGTGCATTTGATTCCGGAGACGCTACGCTTGACGACCTTTGGTCAAAAAACGGTTGGCGACCGCGTTAATCTGGAACTTGATCCCATGACGCAGACTATTGTTGCAACGGTGCGACGATATCTTGACAAAAGATCATTTTGAGGGTAAGACATAGGCGAGGAGGAAAGCCATGAAACGAAGCCGTGTTGTAGCGGGGATCGCCATCGCTTTCTTCGGAAGCATGGCGATGATGAGCGGAGAGGCTTGGGGTCGGTCTTTGGAGGAGCCGGATTCGAACGTTTTGATTGCTCAGGGACACTTCGAAAAAAGTAAGGATGCCTTGGGGCAAAGGGATTACGCCGAAGCCTTACGACAGAACGATCTGGCGATTCAGGCATGGCCCCATCCCGACCTGTACTACAACAAAGGGTTCTGTCTCGAGCAGGCGGGTCGCTTGAGTGAAGCGATCGCGGCGTTCAAGTTCTATCGAAGCCTGATCAGGAAGGATCAGACAAAAAAAAGATCGTTGGACGAGGTCAACGATCGAATCAAGCGACTGACGGATCAGCTGATCGAGCAACCCGTGTCGGGTCAGTCTCCGTCTTCCGGTCAGGCTTCCCCTGAACCTCCGGAAGCGATCGACTGGAATCAGTCTCCGATTCAGGGGCCGGTTCTTCCAGAAGAAGTCCTCGCGGCAGTCAAACAGGAGGAGGCCGAAGATCGAGCCGCTCACGCCGCAGAAGTTGCGGCGCGGCCACAGCCTCCTGCAAAAGAAAAGCCGTTCTTCATGCGATATCGGAAACCGTTTTTTCTCGCAGGCGGCGGCGTAGTGGTTCTCGGTATCGGTGTTGGACTCGCGGCTTCGGCCAAGGCGAGTTATGGCGATCTCAAGAGTACCTGTTCGCCCCACTGCACCGATGACCAGATCTCCGGCCCGCGAACTCTCGGTTACGTCGGGTACGGATTCCTCGCCGCCGGAGCTGCCGTTGCCGCCGGCGGTGCCATCTGGGGCATCGTCACATGGAAGAAGAGCGGGAACATCAAGCCGCAACAGGTCATGCTGGTTCCGGGTCTTGATGGAAGCCTGTTCGCGGTAGGCACCTTCTGATCTTTTTCCCTCGCAGGAGTCGCTCATACGGAGCTACTCCTTTTTTTATACAAAAATGTTACACAAGCGCGTATTTTTGGTACATTAAAGGTGATGAAATTCTTTTTTCTTTTTTTGTCTCTCTGGATTTTTCCGTTCGCGGCTCATGCGGCCACGACGTATGACACGTTATTATTGTCCGTTTCCGCCTCTCGAACGCTTTCTCCGGGCGAATCTTCACAAGCGACGGTCACGCTAAAAAATACCGGCAGTCTTCCGTGGTCTCGCGAAGGCAAAAATTTTGTTTCCCTGTATCGTTGGGATCCGCAAAAGAAAGTCGAAATCGCCAGCGCGTTTATCAACGAACAATGGGAAACGGATCGCCGGGTCTCTCGGCCGAATACCGTCATCCGTCAGGGAGAAACTTTGACGCTCACTTTCCCCATCCGCGCTCCGAAGGTTTCAGGAACCTATCGAGAAGAATTTATTTTGGCCGCGGAAAATGCCGCATGGATCAAAAACAGCCGCTTCACAGTAGAGGTACAGGTCAAGGATGATGTGGTTTCTCAAGTTTCCCCATCGCCCCCACATCCTACTTCCTCTCCTGATTGGTCAGGTGCACTTGTGGATCAAGGGGGTAGTGAATGGCAGATTGATGTGGAGGAGCATGTGGTGGTGACATTGGCTTTTAAAAATACCGGAAGCAAAATTTGGACGCGCGACGGAACGAATTCTGTTTCCTTGTATGCGACGGGCGGTTCGACAGAACGCAAAAGTTTATTCAAAGATTTTCATTGGTTGAGCGCCACGCGAGCCGTCAAGTTAAAAGAGGCAAGGGTGATGCCGGGCGAAATCGGTCATTTTTTATTGGAATTACGAGCGCCGCGAGCGCCCGGATCGTATCAAGAAACATTTTCTCTGGCCGCGGCAGGCACTACACCAACATGGATCAAGGGTGCGAGCGTGATCTTACCAATTCGCGTGCCTCTCACTTCAGAATTTATCGCGACGGCTCCTCCGGATCAGGAGATGACGGGTGTCAAAGTTGAGGGGAAGTATACGGCGATATTGCTCCTTCGCTCCGCGCGAGAATTATCGCTTCCCGGGGATCGGCGCGAAAGCATCACGGTTGGATTTAAAAATACGGGTGCCGAGATTTGGCATTCTCGCGGAGTGCGTCTCAATGGGACAACATCCGTGCGCGATGAGTCATGGATCAATCCGACCGATGCCGCACGGGTTCAAGGCGCGACCAAACCCGGAGAAATCGGTTTTGTGACCTTTCAATTAAAAGCACCGGCACGGCGAGGAACGTACACGGCGAGCTTTCAACTCTCTGTGGGTGATCAGCCGGTGGAAGGTGGGGAATTTGATATTCCGATCACCGTGACGGCGGACGGGGCTGGCGCAACTATGAACTCTCAACCGTCAACAACCAACCGGATGGAAACGATTCCTTTAGGAGGCGATTTTTCCGCATTGCCGGCAGAACCGATGATTCGAGTTGGTTTGTATAAAACTACAGACGATCAAACCATGGTGCGCGCTAAATACGCTCCGGCCTCGGTTATGCAAAACGGCTCTGCATTGTGCCGCTTAGCTCTCGGTCAACTCGTGATTGTGAGATTTGATCGCGCCAATCGCGTGTATAAAATATTCGGCGACGGTTCGTGCGTCGGTCAATCCACGGAACCGTATGTGGTACGGGCTGATGATGGAACATCGCCGCTTGAGATCGCGGATTTCCATCGGCCAGTGGCATGGCTACCGGGTGCCGATGACAACACCTTCCGTGGTACGCTTGAGCTGCGTTACGCGCCTTCCACAAACAACATCTGGGTGATCAATGAGCTGCCGCTTGAGAGGTATTTGGGTGGCATTGCGGAAACATCGGACATCAGTCCGTACGAATATCAAAAAGCTCTGCTCTCGGCCGCTCGAACCTACGCGGTTTATCATCTGCAAAAAACAAGAAAACACGCGGCGGAATTTTTTACGGTGGACGCCACGTATGATCAAGTCTATCGCGGGTATGGAGCCGAGGCGCGCAGCCCCAGCATTGTGTCTGCCGTTGAATCTACCCGTGGGCAAATCGTCACCTATCAAGAACAGCTCGCCATTACACCCTATTACTCACGTTCCGACGGGCGCACACGCGCCTGGACAGAAGTCTGGGGCGGCGGGCCGTTTCCGTGGTTGGTATCAGTGCCGGTGCCATGGGATCAAGGACGAACGCTTTGGGGACACGGCGTTGGTATGTCCGCGACCGGCGCGCTCGGCATGGCAAAAGATGGCAAAAAATACGACGAAATTTTAAGATATTTTTATCAGAGCACGGAGTTGCACAGGGTGTATAAATAAGAAGTCACTTATACACAGGAAAAGGGGTTGACAAGTGATTTATTTCCGTTAGCATGGAGAGATATGAATGTCGTAGAACAGAAAATTGATCAGTTGGGTCAACAGTTTCAGACTTTGGGTCAACAGTTTGAGACCTTGAGTCAAAAATTTGACCAAAAGTTTGATCAAATTGATCAAAGATTCGATGAGATGGATGGAAGATTCGAGAAGATGGATCAAAGATTCGATGAGATGGCTGGAAGATTTGATGAGATGGATGGAAGATTTGAGAAGATGGACGGGCGAGTTGGAAATTTGGAACAAACCCTAGATAAGGTTTTGGTGACGGTGATCAATAATCAGGAAAGATTGGAGGTTGTGGAGAATGATTTGGGGGAGGTTAAACATCAGGTTGGATCGCTCTATAATCGGATTGATCAGTTTTTGGTTATCCTAAACAACCACGACGCGGAAATTGCGGCAAACCGATCCGCCTACCTGCGTTTGGATGAGCGTCTGACGGTTGTGGAGGCAAGGTAGGAGAGGGTTTTCTCAAAATCACGAAATAACCTTATCAACGAGACCGTATTCCAGTGCGGCTTTGGCGTCCATGAAGTTGTCGCGATCAGTATCAACTTCGACTTTTTTCATTTGTTGACCGGTGTGTTTGGCTAAAATTTTATTGAGTTGATCTCGCGTTTTCAAAATACGCTCGGCATGGATTTTAATGTCAGACGCTTGTCCTTGCGTGCCGCCCAATACTTGATGGATCATGATTTCCGAGTTGGGGAGCGCAAAGCGTTTGCCCTTTGCTCCACCGGCCAAGAGCACTGCTCCCATGGAAGCGGCCATGCCGATACAGATGGTGGAAACATCCGACTTTACATACTGCATCGCATCATAAATCGCTAAACCAGCCGTGACTGATCCGCCCGGTGAATTGATATACAGTTTTATATCTTTTGTTTTGTCTTGGCTTTCCAAAAACAGTAGTTGCGCCACGATGACGTTGGCAACTTCATCATCAATGGCAGAACCGAGCATGATAATGCGATCTTTGAGCAAACGCGAGTAAATATCATACGCGCGTTCACCCATGTTGGTTTTTTCGATCACCGTCGGAATGAGCCAATCGTTGACCGTCATGTTTGAAATTTCGTAGGGGTTTTTCATAGGCATAGATATTATCAAAATTCACTTTAGCAGTCAAATCTAGAGAGTGCTAACTATGTGTGCTTGATGGTTTTCGATTTTCAATTTTCCCTTCACCGTAAACCCCGCCGCTTTTTTGTGGCCGCCGCCGCCGAAGAGTTTAGCGAGTTTTGAGACGTCTCGAGAGACGCTGCGAATCGAGCCGCGCACGCGGTTGTCCGGCAGTTCCTTTAACACAAGAATGGTATCCACGCCTTCGCACACGGCGTTTAAAAAATTGGAGACACCCTCGATCGCCTCATCGCTTTGTGGAATCCGTTTGAGATCTTCTTGCAGAAAGTAGGTGTATGCCAGATGAAAGGTTGGAGAAACGGTGAGGCGCGACAAAGCCAAGCCCCATAAGCGGAGAGCCGACACGGATTTGTTTTGGATGAGATGGCGCAAGATGTCGGTTTGACGCGCTCCGGCCGCGAGGAGCGCTCCGGCCGCTTCCACGCCTTTTACAGTGGTCGCGGAATTGGAAAAGGAGGAGGTATCAAAAAGAATGCCGCTCAAAAGCGAGGTGGCCATGCGCTCATCAATCACCACGCGATGATGAGTGAAAAAGTGATAAAGCACTTCTGTTGTGGAACAGGCGTCCGTAAAAACAAGATTGAAGTGACCGAATCGGTCATTCACGGCATGATGGTCAAACACGATGAGGGTGTGATCAGCGGGAAGTCTGTGTTGATGAGGAGCGAGTCCGGCGCGGCTTGCCGAACCGGCATCAAAGGTCATCACCAGATCATGAGGCTCATCAAACACCCGCGCGTCATTGGTAAAATGATGGATATTATCTAAATATTTGAGCGTGTAAGGGATGGGCTCGCCGCAATACGCCGTCACTTGTTTATCTTCACGCAAAAGCCAATTCAGCATGGCAGAAGATGAACCGATACTGTCTCCATCAGGCGCCATATCCGCCATCACAAGAATGCGCTTCGCTTGACGAATCGCATGCATGGCCTGATCAAAAAGCATGGTTTGGGTGCTCATGGAACCCGATACTCTAATGAGTTTTACGAAAATGGTCAAGGACGCATCCTCGACCTCCCTCTTCTTTTTTAACTCCTCCTAGCCTCCTCTTATGTTAAGAGGAGGAATCCGAAATCTCTCCTCGCTCTTCCAGCGTTTGAATCAGGTGTTCGATTTCCGCGGCTTCGGCTGTTCTTTCGTCAAAAACATAATGCAGGCGCGGGATACGGCGCAAGCGGAGTTTTTCCGCCAGACGTTCTTTAATGTCCCCGGTGTATTCTTTCAGAATTTGCCGTACTTCCGTTTCCGCAGATTCCGGAAAAACCGACAGAATAATTTTTGCGTGCACGGTGTTGGCCGTGACTTTGGCTCCCAGCACGGTCACCAAAACTCCGGGTGGAAATTCCACTACTTCGGCCAAAACTTGTGCCAAGGCATCTTTGAGATGTTGGAAACCGGCTTCAACTCGGAGGGACATAGGCGGATGACAGGTTACAGGTTACAGGTAACAGGTGACGGGTTACAGGTTACAGTCTGAAGTTCATCGGAGCAAGCCACTGTCCCCTAGATTTTTACACCTGTAACCTGTAACCTGTCACCTGTAACCTGCCCAATATGTATTTAAAGCGCATGGAATTGCAGGGGTTTAAGACGTTTGCTCAAAAAACGGTGTTGGAATTTGTGTTGGATAAGGCCGGACGGCGTGGGATTACGGCGATCGTTGGCCCAAACGGTTCGGGAAAATCAAACATTGCCGATGCGATTCGTTGGGTGATGGGGGAGCAAAGTCTTAAACTTTTGCGTGGCAAAAAATCAGAAGACGTGATCTTTTCCGGTTCTGATCGTCGCGCTCGTTCAGGTTTTTCGGAGGTCACGCTCACGATCGAAAACGACTCGCCTTCGCTCGAGCTTCGGGGAGCAGGCTCGGATCTTCCAAGCGAGGTGAGTATTACAAGAAGGTTGTACCGCGACGGTCAATCAAATTACGAAATCAATCGTCAGACCGTTCGTTTGCAAGATGTGGTGATGCTTTTAGCTCAATGCGGGATCGGTCAGCGCACGTATAGCGTGATCGCGCAGGGGATGGTGGATCAAATTCTCGTGGCAAGTCCGACGGAACGCAAAGAATTTTTTGATGAAGCCTTTGGACTCAAGTCGTTTCAACTCAAACGTCAATCCGCGTTAAACAAGATTGAGCATGCTCGCGAGAATCTCGGTCAGACCGAGGCGTTGTTGCGTGAGATCGAACCGCGATTGCAGTCGCTCTCGCGGCAGATGAAGCGGTTGGAGCAGCGCGATCAGGTGGAAACGGAATTAAAATCGTTGGAACAAGTTTTTTACGGTCACGGGTGGTTGGAAATTTCTCAAGGATTGACCGTTGCCGCGGAAAAATTAAAAAAGGCCAAAGCGGCTCAAGCGGAGCATGGCGAGGTGGCGCACAAACTGGAAGCGGATCTGGCAAAACTCGAGAAGGCGGCGCCGGCTTCACAGGGATTTCGTGAATTACAAAAATCGCTTGAGGGGTTGATGAAGGAGCGTGGAACGCTGCGCGAGCGAGAACTAAAATTGGAGGCAAAACACGAGGTGGCGGCTGCGCGCGCGGAAAAAACTTGGTCACCATTGCCTTTGTCCAAAATCATCGAGTCCGTGGAAATGGTGCGAGCCAAGCATGAGGCGCTTGATGATTTGCTCAAACAAAAGCAGGTTGACCTCGCCGCCGTGCGTCAGTTGGTGGGGGAGTTGCGCGAGCTCAGCCGTGAATTCATCCAACGTTTGCAGCGTCCGGCGCCGGAAGTCGAAGCGACGATCAAGAGCGATCCAGTATTGGAAAAAGAATTAAAAGAAGCGGCGGAAGCGCTCACGCTCATCAACCAACAGGTGACGGTCGTCGAAGCCAAGCTCGAATTATGGAATCAGGAAGAACAAAAAGAGCGGAAACACATTTTTGATTTGCAACATCAATTGAATCGGGCGCGACAGGATCGGCAAACGGTCGATGAGCGCGCGAGCGAAGCCGCGGTTGAACTCGCGCGTTTTGAAACGCGTCGTGATGGATTTTTGGTCGATCTGCGTCAGCACGCTCCACAATTGGAATCGGGGTTAGATAAGCTACAAGCTACAAGCTACAAGCTACAAGCTGACATGCCCGCGCGGCTCCAAAAATTACGTTCGCAATTAGAGTGGATCGGCAGCATTGATCCGGAAACCGTGAAAGAACATGAAGAAACCAAAACTCGCCACGAATTTTTGCGTACGCAAACCGATGATCTGCGGCAGAGCATTCAAGGACTGGAGATCGTCATTACGGAATTGGACACCACCATCCGCGAACGCAGTGAAAAAGCGTTTCACGAGTTGGATCGCGAGTTTGGCATTTTTTTCAAAAAACTCTTTCAGGGTGGCGAAGCAAAATTGATTGAAGTCCTGTCCGAGCCGGAAGTTGATGAGGCCGGAAATGCGATCGAGCAAGATCAAGAAGAGCAGGGTTTTTCCGGAATCGAAATTCAGGCAACCGCGCCGGGAAAACGATTTAAGGCCATTGCCCTCTTATCCGGCGGAGAACGGGCGCTCACCTCCATCGCGCTTATTTGCGCCATTATGGCGACCAATCCATCGCCGTTCGTCGTTCTCGATGAAGTGGATGCCGCGCTCGATGAATCTAACTCGCGTAAATTCGCCGAGATCATTGATTCTTTGGCGGACAAAACACAATTCATCGTTGTCACGCACAATCGCGCCACCATGACACAATCAAACGTGTTGTACGGCGTGACCATGGGCGATGACGGGGTCTCGCAACTTTTATCGGTCAAGATGGATGATGTGGAGAGAATGAGGCGATAGGTGCTATACTGGAATGGTTGGTTTATTCATTAAATATTTTTTTATGTTTCTTCATAAATTTCGTATCATATTTTTTGCGATCATCAGCAGCGCCATGGCGTTGGGGCCGTTTGCCGCTTCCGCGATAACTTCCGGCGGTTGGGTCAATCAGCGACCAAACGCTATCGGTGGATTAACCGCTATCGCGGAAGGCAATGGTTGGCGGATTGCCGTTGGCGATAACGGGCTTGTTGTACGCAGCTCTGACGGGAAAACATGGAGTCAGGTTCCTTCCGGGATCAATGAACAGCTAACGGATATCTATGTGTTGCCAAGCGAGCAGGGCGGTCAAGCGATCGCATGGGCCGTTGGCATATCCGGGAGAATCATTCGCAGCACGGATAATGGAGCGAGTTGGATCGCGCAGAATTCCGGAACGGCGCAGAATTTGGATGGAGTCTTTTTTTGGAGTGGGAGCAAGGGATGGGCGGTCGGGGAAAATGGCACCATTTTGCAATGGAACAGCGCCACGCAAACGTGGATACCGCAGAATTCCGGAACGGCGCAGAATTTGAAGAGTGTTTTTTTTATCAACGAGCAAACCGGTTGGGCTGTGGGTCTTAATGGCACGATTTTGAAGACGGATAATGGCGGTCAAAATTGGGCGCTTAAACCCAGCGGAACGGTGAACAATCTTTTGGACGTGCATTTCACGAGTCTCTTTGATGGATTTGCTGTCGGTGCGATGGGCACGATTTTGATAAGCTTTGATGGAGGGATGAGTTGGATTAATAGATCATCCGCTTTGTTGAATGACAATGTGTATTCAGTCGTTTTTGCGAATGTAGATTTGGGTTGGGTGGCGGGCGGTAATAATACGGTGCTTGAAACGAGGAATAATGCCAGTACATGGGCACAGTACGGAGGGATGTCCGTTGCCGGCGGTTTGCAGATTTCCGATCTTTTGATGGCAAACGGCGCGGTTGGTTGGGTGACGGATCTTGGCGGCGCCATTTGGCGTTATGATGTTGTGCCCCCAAGTCAACCCGGCAATCTGCGTGTGAGTGGCGGTTCGCCAACCAAACAGTCCAGTCCAACGATTCTCTGGGACGCGGCAACGGATGAAGAAACGGCGATAAAAGAATATTGGGCAAAAGTGGATGGATGGAGTCCTCCATCCGCCATTGGCAATGGTAATAGCACGAGTTGGTCATCACAGGATTTTCTTTCAAATCTGTCCGAAGGGTCTCATACCATAGAACTGTATGCCAGAGACGAAGCCGGGAATGCGGGCGCGACCGGCGTTTTGAATTTTATTGTTGATACGTTGGCGCCCACGATGAGCGCGCTTTCGCCAACAACGGCAACAGCCCAATCATCCGTGACTCTTGCGGGGACAGCCTCGGATGCATCCGGCGTTACGAGCTGTAATCTGTTCGTGAATAATGCCGATGTCGGCAGCATGGGTTTGTTTGCGGCCAATCAAGTGAGTCGCTCGCATACCTTTGCCTCCGCGGGTTCGTTTACGGTGCAGGCGCGTTGTCAAGATGTGCTTGGCAACCAAGGCTCGGGTCCGACCACAACGGTGACGGTTCAAGCGGCATCGGGGCAAAATCCACCGCCCGCAAACAACACGCCTTCTGCGGCACAATCATCGGTGAGCGTTTCGCCCGCCATCGTGGTGCCAAATAATTTAACGACGAGCAACATAACGGTCACGGTACGAAACTCCAATGGAATAGTGTTGCCGGGGAAAGTGGTGTCGCTCGTGAGTTCGCGTCCCGGTGTAGATACGGTCATTATCATTTCTTCGGTGACCAATGATTTGGGTCAAGCGACGTTTGCCGTGAAATCATCTTTGGCAGGTTCAAGCACGCTCACAGCCGTTGCCGATGGACTTACGATCGGGAGTGGGACGGTTTCATTCGCTCTTCCTGTTCCCATACCAGAACCCCAACCCGGGCAGGAATCACCGGGGAATCTTATGAAAATTTCCTGTCCAAACGGCGCGCTCGCAGATCATCCATGCAAAGCCGTCTATTATTACGGATCTGACGGCAAGCGCCACGCCTTTCCGCATGAAAAAGTGTATTTTACCTGGTATGGCGATTTTTCCAATGTCAAGATCGTCACAGGCAATTTCCTCGCCTCCATCCCTCTCGGAAAAAACGTGACCTATCGTCCGGGAGTACGCATGGTAAAGTTTTTGACATTAAATAATGTGTATGCCGTCAGCAAAAGCGGGGTCTTGCGTTGGGTGACCGGAGAAGAAGTCGCGCGATCGCTCTACGGAATCTCGTGGAATAAACAGATTGATGACATTGCCGACACCTTCTTCACCGACTATCGCTTCGGAGCGGATATTCGTGTCACCGCAGACTATTCACCGACCGCAGAAACAAACGCCGTTCTCTCCATTGACGCGAATTTGTAATGGAGAAGGAAAAAATGTCCTGTTGTTTTAACAGAGTTTAAACAGACGCTTTCCATAGAATTTCAAAAATGCTTTTAAGCATGGCGACCAGATATTCGTCTTCAATCAAAATGGCGCGAGGCGTTTTTGGTTGCCAGAGGATAGCTTTATTTGCAAACAATTGAAAGGAAGTGATAAAGGGTTGAAGAGAATCCTTCAAGACCCGCGTCTCACGCAGCTCTGCGGCATCTTGTTTTTTAAGCGCCTCGGCTTCCGGACAAGGAAGAAGCAGTGATTTGATATGGAGATTTTTTGCGATGCGTCGTTTGATCCACTCCTGTTCCGTAGGCCAAGAGACGAATCCGATAAAGTCACGTACAGATCCAAAGAATTGAATTTCCTCTTTAGCCTCGTCCAAAATCTGAAAAAAGATTTTTCGGAACTGTTCTTCCCCTTGCAGCAGCCGAACCGTGGTCGGCCTGTCTCCTTGATGATACAGGGCGAGGAGATCGGGCATAAGATTGAGCACGGTTCTATCCGCTTCTTGTACGGCCTGATCTTTTTGTCTCAAGAGTTCGATGATTTTTGTTGGCGGTTCCACCACAAATGTTTTTGATCGTCCAGCCGTATCATGAAAAACAGCGAGACCATGTTTTTCGAGGTTGGTGATTACTTTATAAACATTGGGTCGCGGCATGGCCAGGTGTTTTGCTAACTCATTGATTTTTACAGGACCCAGAGAGAGGGACAGAATGTAGAGATGCTTTTCTTGTTCCGTGAGCGTCAGTTGCCCAAGACATTCGTATATTTGTTCTTTCCATCCGATATGGCTAGGCATACACTAATTTTAGTTATTTAGTATATTGTATATATACATGAGCTAGACTTATATTGCAAATTCAATATAAGTTATGGACTTTTTAGTATAAATATGGTTTATTTTATTTACTATGACAAAGAAAAAGTTCAAAAAAGTGGTGATTTTGGAT
>JAUSEV010000039.1 GCA_030649995.1 Candidatus Uhrbacteria bacterium | reverse complement strand
AAATTACCGCCTCTATGCACGAAGCCTCGAGCCGATCACCCTTGGCGACAGAGGTTTCATGCGGATGCCTTAAAAGTGACCTCTTAAAAGGGACATTCTAACTTCCCTAGAAAGAGGACATTCTAACTTCTGTTTGACAGTGCTCGCCCTTTTGGTTGACAAGCATCTCTCCATAAGATACATTTTAAAAATGGAAGTGATCTTTACACGGCATGCAAAAGCGCGTATGCGGTGGAGGGGGATTACGCAGAATGAAGTGATGCAAGCGATCGAACATCCTGATAGAACAGAACATTTGGGATCAGATCGTTTTCATTTTTTTCATCACATCGGCAAACGCTATCTTCGTGTCACGTGGGTATTGGAAGAAAGAAAGAGAGTGATTATTTCCGTCGTTGATAAAAATGATTAAATACATTTATGAAAATTGAGTACGACCATCAAGCAGACGCTCTCTATCTGTCTCTCTTGTCTCGGAAGGTACGAGTTTGGAAAACTCGGGAAGTAGAGCCAGGAGTTTTATTGGATTTAGATAAAAAGAAGCAAGTCATCGGTATCGAAATTCTCGATGTATCGCGAAGATTTAAACCCAGTGAACTGTTTCAATTCTCCGTTCAGCATCTGGGTCAAAAGCAAATGGTTTAATTGTCCGATAAAAAACGTGTCATGCGTAATAGGCAGCGCGTAATGTCGATTTGTAAGGGCGAGCCTTGTGCTCGCCTTTTTGGTTGACGGAAATCAAGAAGTTTGATAATAAAAAGCTACAACAACGAACATTGAATGGAGGTCAGCCATGCACCCTGTTCTGAAGCTCTGGCTTCGCGCGCTCCCCGTCTATCTGCGGATTCACGAAATCATGAAGCAAGAGGGCGTGACGAGACGACGAGTCGCCATGGAATCCGTGTCACAAGATGTCAGTTTCGTTGCCGGTGGTAGAGATTGGGGCGCCTACTCCATCTCTCACCGTCGAGACTACAGCATCCGCATCAGTTACGGTAAGAGTCGGTTGATGGAAATCAAGTGGGGTCTCGAGTCATGCCGTGATGATGATCGCGGCGAGGTTCGGCTCACGGTGTTTGTGGAAATCCGCTTCAATCCCGATGCCTTTGTTGAAGAGGCTGTGAAAATATGTTTCGATGCTCGAACGGGGAAGTGGCTAAAGGAATTAGCGTTGGGGGTGGGTACGAACAAGTCGGCCGCGCCCCGTCTCTTCAGAGAGCTGAACGATGCTTCGTCCAGCAGATCGGCGCTTTCCGCCATCCGTAAGATCGCGCGTGAGTACAAGAAGCGCCGCCAGCAGGCCTGATCATCATCGTTCATTCGACTCTCTGACGTGTCATCTCTGACGCGTCCTTTTTTAAATACATTTTCATGCAAAATCATCAACATTAATACATCATCTTTTTCCGACCGTGAAAAGATGATGTATTTGGAAATCGGAAAAAAATTTTGTGAATGAGGTGTATGGGGTAAAAAAATCCACCGATGTGAGTCAGTGGTGTGTAGAAAAGGTGCTATTCAATCGACTGGGGCATCTCGACCGTGACCAGATCAATGCCGTAGTTCTTCAGCATGAGTCGGCAGGCCAGCTCGTCACGGTGCGGATCGTTTTCGCGCCAGCAGCCGGTGCGTTTCCTGACCATCATGGCCAAGGAGAACTTCGTCTTCTTGTCTCCGGGAACCCCGAGAATTCTGCGATGCAGGAGGCCCAGCCAACGGTCGGACAGGCTGGCATAATTGGATCCCAGAAAGCCGATGGTAAGGTACGTATCAACGATCCGGCTGGTCATCCAACGAGTCCTCGATGCGAACACGGATGGCTCCTGCCAGAAGCGTTCTCCGAAGTCTCCCTGCCAGGAATCGGCTTCGGCCTGATCAAACAGCTTTTCCCATGCGGCCAGTCCTTCCTCGAGCCACAGGGCGCGAGCCTTGAGAACCCAGTCTTCTCTGCACATGGCTCTTTGCACGGCGTCGAGCGCTTCGTGCAGGGTGCCATCTCCGGTTCTCTCGTTCGTGAGAGGGAAGCTGGCTCGCTCGTCCGGTGATGCTGCCAAGAACTGCTTCACCAGAGCAAGAAATCCTAGAAACTTTGAAAACGCAGCTAGTCCTGTTTTCGTTCTCTCCTCGTCGTCCATGACCAAACCTCCCTTGCCTTTTTCTCTGGCAGGCTCACCAGTGGCCACATGTTTGCATATATTGTGTTTTTCATCAAGATGGGTCACTAGAAAGCTGCTATTAGCACTCGCTCTTGACGAGTGCTAGAAGGTGAGATAAGCTGTTTTTGCTTATGGATCCTTCAACTAGTTCAGGATTATAGTGAGTTTATCGAACTATGGAAAATCGCTTGGCCAATCTTTTACGCATTGTTGTTGACGAGTATGTCGCCACGGCAGAGTCGGTTGGATCACAATCCCTCGTTGAGAAATATGGACTTGAAGTGAGTTCGGCGACGATTCGTCATTGGTTTGCCGAGCTTGAGGCCGAAGGATATCTGATGCAGCCGCACACATCCGGCGGACGCATTCCGACGGAAAAAGGATTTCGGACCTACATTAAATTATTCGTGGAACCAAAACCTTCGGCTAAACGCGAGACGCAAGTTTTGCGCAAAGCCGCGACCAGGATCGATGATGACCACCCGTTGAAGGATTTGGCCAAAGCTTTAGCAGAACTTTCTGGCGGCGCGGCGGTTGTCGGTTCCATGGATGCGCAAACGTTTTTTACCGGACTGTCTCAACTGTTTTCTCAACCGGAATTCCATGATTGGGAGCGCGTTGTTTCCATGACCGACGCTTTGGATCGTTTGGATGAGACGTTTGACCGACTGCGTCGCAAATCACTTGTTGAACCTAAAATCATGGTCGGCAGCGATTGCGATTTTGGACCCGGATGCGGCGCGGTATTTGTTTCCCTCGGGCAAACGGTCATTGGAATTTTGGGTCCCATGCGCATGGATTATCAACGCAACGTTTCACTCTTAAATACCGCTTTAAAATTATTGGATGAATAAAAAATATGGATGATCAAACTAAAAAAAGTAATGAGGAATGCGTAATGAGTAATGAGCCTTTAGGCAATCCCACCCCATTACCCATTACTGATTACGCATTACTTGCTCAAGAATATCTCGCCGGATGGAAACGGGCGCAGGCGGATTATCAGAATTTGAAAAAGGAAACGGAACGAGAAAAGTCAGAATATACCAAGTATGCCAATGAACGACTCCTGCATGAACTTCTGCCCATGATCGATCAATTAGCACTTGCGATGCAGCATGTACCATCAATCAGCGAACTTTCAGAATCACAGCGCAAGACTTGGGAAAATTGGTTGACCGGACTCAAGGCGGTGCAAGGCAGTTGGGATCAGCTCGCAAGGATCATCGGTTTGGAACGCATATCCGTCGAAGGCGATTTCGATCCGATGTTGCATGAAGCGGCCGGAGAAGAATCAGCAGAGGAAAAATCAGCAGGAGAAATAATCAGAGCAGTCCAAGATGGATGGAGACTTCATGGAAAAGTTTTACGACCAGCCCGTGTCATCATCGCACAATAATTTTGACTCATTACACATTACGCATTACTCATTACGCATTACTTCATTTATTTATGTCAAAAATTCTCGGTATCGATTTAGGAACAACCAATTCATGCATGGCGATCATCGAGGGCGGTCAGCCAAAGGTGATTGAAAATAGCGAAGGCGCTCGCACCACGCCATCGATCGTGGCTGTGACTAAAACCGGCGAACGGTTGGTTGGTCAGATCGCCAAACGTCAAGCCGTAGTCAATCCGGAGAACACGCTGTTTTCTATCAAGCGTTTGATCGGTCGGCGTTGGGTAGACGCGGAAGTGCAGCGCGATCTTAAATGGTTGCCGTATAAAATGGTGCAAAAGGGCGATGGCGTGCGCATCGTGATGGGGGGTAAAGAATATTCGCCGGAAGAAATTTCCGCTTTTGTGTTGCAAAAATTAAAGGCTGATGCGGAAGCGCGTTTGGGTGAGAAGATTACCGAGGCGGTCATTACCGTTCCCGCGTATTTTGATGATTCGCAACGCCAAGCTACAAAAGTCGCGGGAGAAATTGCCGGACTCAAAGTCAGCCGTATTATCAATGAGCCGACTGCCGCGGCTTTGGCGTACGGATTTGATCGCAAGAAGGATGAAAAAATCGTGGTGTATGATTTGGGCGGCGGCACATTTGATGTGTCCGTGTTGGAAGTCGCGTATGACGCGGCGACCAGTCAAAACACGGTGGAGGTGCGGGCGACAAACGGCGACACGCATTTGGGTGGCGATGATTTTGATCAACGGATTATTTCTTGGATCGTGGATGAATATAAAAAGACCGAAGGCATTGATTTGGGCAAAGATAAGTTGGCGTTGCAACGTATAAAAGACGCGGCGGAAAAAGCGAAAATAGAACTTTCAAGCGCCGTGGAAACGGAAATCAACCAGCCATTTATCACGAGCGATGCCACGGGCCCGCGACATTTGTTACTTCCACTTTCACGCGCCAAGTTGGAGCAGTTGGTTGGTGATTTGGTGGAAAAAACTCTTGAGCCATGCAAAAAAGCATTGGCAGACGCCAAACTTTCCACCGGTGACATCAATGAAATTATTTTGGTGGGAGGGATGACGCGCATGCCAATTGTCATTCAAACCGTGGAGAAATTTTTTGGAAAAAAAGCGAACTCATCCGTCAATCCGGACGAGGTGGTGGCGGTTGGCGCTGCCATCCAAGCCGGAAATTTGCAGGGCGACATCAAAGGAGAGTTGTTGTTGCTCGATGTTACGCCGTTGTCACTTGGAATTGAAACGATGGGGGCAGTGATGACCAAGGTGATTGAACGCAACACCACTATTCCGACTTCCAAGTCGCAAATTTTTTCCACGGCCGCAGACAGTCAGCCATCGGTGGAAATTCATGTCTTGCAAGGAGAGCGTGACATGGCCGCGGACAACCGATCGCTCGGCCGGTTTACGTTATCCGGTCTTCCTCCGGCTCCGCGTGGTGTGCCGCAGATTGAAGTGACATTTGACATTGACGCGAATGGCATCTTGTCGGTCAAAGCTACGGACAAGGCCACGAACAAAGAACAAAAAATTACTATCACCGCGTCCACGAATCTTTCGAAGGACGAAGTAGAAAAGATGCGGAAGGATGCGGAGGCGCACGCCGTAGAGGATAAAAAGCGCCGTGAATCTATCGAAATCAAGAACATGGCAGAGACCATGGTGTATACGACGGAAAAAATGTTGAAGGACGCGGGAGATAAGGTGAAGGAAGAAGATAAAAAAGAGGTGGAGGAAAAATTGGAGGCGCTGAAAAAATTAAAAGACTCGGATGATGTGGAGGCGATCAAAAAAGCGGCGGATGAACTTGCGACAGCGGCGCAGAAAGTCGGGGCCGCGATGTATCAGCAAGCGCAACAGCAACAGAATCAGCAGGCAGAAGCATCACAAACGCCACCGACGGAAGGGGAAGCACCAAAGACAGAGGAAGAAGGAGTGAAAACTGACTAACTTTATTCTGTTTTGTTTGTCATCCTCGTGCGCAGCGGAGCGAAGACACGGGGATCCATCCGATCAACCGATGGATTCCCGCCTACGCGGGAATGACAAAAGTTCACATATGTCCACCATCAACGTTCAAACACCAGAAGGTTCCCTTGGCGGCAAATATGCCAACATGATGCAGGTGACGCATACGCCGGAAGAATTTGTGTTGGACTTTATGTCCGCGTTTCCGCCGGCCGGGGAACTCGTCTCACGCTTAATTGTCAGCCCGCGCCACATGAAGCGCATCGTGCGAGCGTTGCAAAACAACATCGCGCAGTACGAACAGGTGCATGGGCTGATTCAAGAAGCGAGCGAGCCGAAGCTGTTGAAATAAAATTTTATGTCATTCCCGCGTAGGCGGGAATCTAGCTAAAAATAAATTTATGAAAAATTATTATCGCGTCATGCTTGGCCGAGGAAGCGCATATGCTGAAGAAGCATACAAGGGTAATTTTATCGGTGCTGATTTTGACATTCAACAAGATCTCTCGAATCACCTCTACGATAAATGGCGGGACTTCAACAAAGAGTTCATTCCAATCTACCTTGTAAATCATCCCGATAAAACCAGGATAGCGGCTGGAATGGCTTGTGGGATGTTGTGGACTATTAGTAAGGGTATTCAAATAGGGGATGTTGTGTTGTGTCCGGACGGGCAAGGCAATTATTACGTTGGCGAAGTGGTGAACGACTACGAATACCACAAGGATCAGGTTTTGCCACATCGTCGAGTCGTGCATTGGTTTTCCAAAACAATTTCTCGAGCTGAAGTCAGTGACTCGCTCAAACATTCAGCTGGAGCAATTGGAACGGTATGTAATATCACTCAGTACGCTGATGAGATCAAAGCGTTCATATCGGATAGCCGCCCGCAGATTATCATTGCCACGGATGCCACCATAGAAGATCCGAGCGTTTTCGCTCTCGAAAAACATTTAGAAGATTTTTTGGTTCAAAATTGGAAATCCACAGAGATCGGAAGGCTTTATGATATCTATCAAGAAGATGGTGAAATTGGACAGCAATATCCAACCGATACAGGACCTATCGATATTCTTGCCATCAGCATAGACAAAAAAGAGCTTTTAGTTGTTGAGTTGAAGAAGGGACGGGCTAGTGATGTAGTGGTCGGCCAGATTCAGCGTTACATGGGTTATGTGAAAGATGAATTGGCGGAAACGGGTCAAACTGTCCGAGGCGTGATCATCGCTTTTGAAGACGATATAAAAATTCGTCGTGCGCTTTCCGTGGCACAGAATATTGATTTTTACACTTATAAGATTTCGTTCAAACTGGAAAAGAAATAATCAAACTGGATTCCCGCCTACGCGGGAATGACAAATGATCAATCATGTCAAAAGACTACTACAAAATTCTCGGCGTCCCAAAGTCCGCCAGCGAGGATGAAATAAAAAAAGCGTTTCGGCGCTTGGCGCATGAACATCACCCGGATAAGGGTGGCGATCAGGCGAAATTTAAAGATCTCAATGAGGCGTATCAAATCCTTTCGGACAAACAAAAGCGCGGCACGTATGATCGTTTTGGATCCGCGGCTTTCGATGGTTCGACAGGCTCACCATTTAATGGACAGCAGGGTGGTTTTGGTGGTTTTCAAGGTCAGGGATTTCCCGGAGGATTTGAATTTAATTTTGGTGGCGGCAATGGTCAAGACTTTGGTGATCTTGGGGATGTGCTGGGGGAGATGTTTGGATTTCGCGGGGCGCAAGGTTCTCGATCAAAGCAAGCGCATGGGAAAGATATTGAGATGGATTTGGAACTCTCGTTTCGTGAAGCGGCGTTTGGTGTGGCTGATCGTTCGATGAAACTTTATAAATATCATCCCTGCTCTCGTTGTAAGGGCGATGGGGCTGAACCCGGGACGAAGATCAAAAATTGTGAAACGTGCGGCGGGCAGGGGCAGGTGCGTCAAGCACAGCGAACGGTGTTTGGTAATGTTCAAACCGTCGTTACATGTCCTACCTGTCACGGTCGCGGCAAAAAACCGGAAAAAGATTGTTCGCTGTGTCGCGGTCAGGGAGTTGAACGACGCGAACAGGTTTTGCATGTGCAAATTCCTGCTGGCATCCAGTCAGATGAGGTGATGAAAGTTTCGGGCGAAGGAGAAGCCGCGCCGTATGGCGGACGTGCCGGAGATTTATATTTGCGCATCCATGTTAAAACCGATCCGCATTTTGAACGCGAGGGTAATGATGTACGATCAATCATCTCCATTCCATATTCCGTGTTAGTTTTGGGCGGTTCCATCGAAGTTGAAACCTTGGATGGCAAGACCTCTCTCAAAATTCCCGAAGCCACCAATCCCGGAACGAATTTTCAATTGCGAGGCAAAGGCGTTCCGTACCTGCGTTCTCACGGTCGAGGCGATCACATTGTCACCGTGACGACCGAGACGCCAAAAAAACTCACCAAAGAACAAAAAAAATTGTTGGAGGAGTTAAAGGAGAGGGGGCTGTGATCCTTTGTCATCCCCGCGAAGGCGGGGATCCAGCTAAAACAAACAGGAGGAACACATTATTTATTTGTGCTTTCGCACGCTAGATTCCTGCCTTCGCAGGAATGACAGAATATGAGATGAATCGATTTCCTTTTTTATCGATTGATATTTTAAGAAAGATTTTTTTATTCGGTTGACGGGTTAACCATTTTTTTACATTCTCTGGCCATTCAAGCGCCATGATCGTGCCTGGTTCGGCCAGTTCCTCTTCAAGATTGAGCGGCATCAAGTCATGATCGTGCTCGATGCGATAGGCGTCGACGTGGAGGAGGCGGCGTAGGGGCAATTCATGAATTGCCCGTACCTTGTAAGTTCGAAGCAAAGAGAAGGTTGGACTGCGGGGAGTCGATTTTACTCCCAACGCTTTTGCGAGATGTTGGACGAACGTCGTCTTCCCAGCGCCAAGCGGACCGGACAGTGCGATGATCATGCCTGGTTTGAGTTTTGGAATCATAAATTTTATGACCTGATTCCAGTCTTCAAGTTTTTTTAAGATAAATGTTTTTTTATTTTTTTCTGTTATCATGTTTTTTCATTACGCGTTACTCATTACGCGTTACTTTTACACATTCCACTCCGGATCTACGTCCATTTTTTTCCAATCGTGTCGTTCACCCTTCATCAATCGCCAGTAACCTGCTGCGGCAATCATGGCGGCGTTGTCAGTCACATATTTTTTATCTGATGGCAGGAACGCGACGTCAGTCAGTTCTTTCTTGATGCGTTCCGCCATCTGTCGTCGCAATTCTTCGTTGGCGGAAACGCCACCAACAAGAAGGATGCCATTTACGGTGAATTGTTTTGCCGCACGCATGGTCTTTTCAATCAAAACATCAATGATAGCTTGTTGAATACTCGCTGCGAAGTCATTTATTGTCATCCTCGGGCGGAGTCTGACGGAGACCCGGGGATCCATCGGATGGATTCCTGCCTCCGCAGGAATGACAGAAGGAAATAACTTGAGCCACTCATTCCTCACTGCCGTTTTTAATCCGCTGAAACTGAAATCAAGGGAGGGATCTTTCAACATGGGGCGTGGGAGATCAAACGCATTTCGATCGCCATCCTTTGCGAGTTTGGCGATCTGCGGACCGCCCGGGTAGGGGAGTCCCATCAACTTTGCTGATTTATCAAATGCTTCACCGGCCGCATCATCGCGAGTTTGTCCAACGATTTTGTAATCGCAAAAATTTTTCATGAGCACGAGTTCGGTGTGGCCTCCACTCACGATCAATGCGAGTAACGGGAATTTCCAATGTTTGCGATTCGTCGCATTCAACCAAGCTGATGCCAAATGTCCCTCCAGATGATTTACGCCCACGATCGGTTTTTTGGAGAGAAACGCGAGTACGCGTGAAGCCTCGATTCCCACACGTAGTGCCGTCGCAAGCCCGGGGCCGCGGGTGACGGCGATCGCGTCGAAACCGAAACCCGTTCGAGCTGCGCTCGCTCGCTCGAACTCCCCCTTGTCAGGGGGAAGTTTCTGACCACCCTGATAAGGGGGGCGAAGGGGGGTTTTTACGACGCGACTCAACAAGCTGACAATTTCCGGTACATGCGATCGAGCTGCAACTTCCGGAACAACCCCACCATATTTTTGATGAATGGGAATTTGAGAGCTCACCAAATTTTTTATCACACGAATCGTATGATTTCGTATTTTCGCGAAGTTTCGCACTTTCGTAAAATCAACGAGCGACACAGCCGTTTCGTCGCAGCTGGTTTCGATCGCGAGAATACGCAAGTTTTTTGAGGTGTTTCGTGACATGATACCGAATCTATAGGAAAAATTGAAAGCTGTCTATAAAAGGAATGTACACGCCGGAGGGTTTGTGTGGTAATATGGCTTCATATGAAAAAATCTCTTTATGTTGTTGGTGGTCTTGTTGTTTTGCCGGTGCTCGTTTTGTTCGGGGCCGGATGCGCAAGTCCTTCGGAAAAAATTGCCGAAAAGCTCACGGAAAAGGCTCTTGAAAAAGCGAGTGGTGGCGCCGTTAAGGTGGATATGAACAATAAGGATGGCGGAGTCACCATCACCGGGAAAGAAGGAACCTTCGCGATGGGTGGCGGTGGATCGCGGCCAGAATCAGCGCCCGAGGATCTTCCCAACGCGGAAGGCGCCAAAAATTTTACTTGGATCGGTTCAACTGGCAGTGGACTGTTTTCCTATGAAGTCGCGGACAACGATTATAGAAAGGTGTGCAAGAGCCAGATCGAGCTTCTCTTGAAAGCCGGTTGGGAAAAATCCGATGCGTATGAAATGGATGTGGAAAAAGCCCTGACGAAAACTTTTGTGAAACCCGGTTTCGGATTAATGGTGACTTGCGGAGATAATACCGAAGAAAATTCCACGAACTATATTGTCAGCGTTACGTTGAACAAATCTTCGCGCTAAAAACTTTCGCTCAACCGCGCACGCTACAAGTGAGGCGCGGCGTACTTACCTGGAAGTCGGTTTCGAATTGGGGCAGTTCCTTGATAGAAACGTTGGCAACGCCCGGATCCGTTTTGATAACGGGTTTTCCATCAGCCCCTTGCTCCACGGAAATTTCCGTCGGCTCATCCGCTTCGACTACGAACATTTTGACGTTTTCAGGATCATCGGAGCAGACGACGCCGATAATCAATAAGCCGTCCACCGTGTACAGCTTGTCGCCGATTTTGAGCCGGTCATCGGCCGCTACCGCTTTCCCCGCCTTCGTCTCCACCGCGCCCACGACTTTCGCCACGATGATCTCACAACAATTTGGAGCGGGGGACGTTTTCAACTCCGTTTTCGGTGACAATGGTGGCTGTGGCGTCCCGGTCGCGGTTGAATCTCTCGCGGAAACAAACGTAAGTGCCGCCTTCATCTCATCAAGAGAACACGCCTTCCCGGAATTTTCATCCAACGCCTCATAATCAATATCCGAACCAAGAATGGCGATGGTTAATCCACCGACTTGAGAATAAAGACCTATTTCCCACCCCTCCCGTTCCATCGGGAGCTGATAGGTTTTGAGCGAGGAAAATCCATGGGGCATGTCCGTTATTTTTGCATCAGGGTCGTTTGTTTTGACTTCCTCTTTGATGGCCGCAATGCCCGGGCTCTCGGTAAAATAGGAGAGTTTAAGTTGAGTGCCGATCATGGGTTTATCCGCGCCATTTGAGTCATGCGCGGAATAGACGCATTGATATCCGGTGTTGATGGGGATGACTTTTTTGGAAAGGACGCCGGAACCGCACAGCGTTTGTACTTTTTCCGGTGTTAAACCGAGACAATCGTTTTCCGGGAGATCAATCTTCACAGATCTCTGTTCCGATACGGCGGCTTGATTTCCGGAGAGCGTATTCGCGTCGGCGCAACCCACGAGAAACGGGATGGAGATAAAGATTCCAATGGAGAAAAAACGTTTTTGGATATGTGTCATAGATTCTTTAAGAGAAGATAGCATAAGCATAAAAAAACACCAGAGATCACAACGGTTTGCGCCTTCAGGTATTTTTGCGCTATCCTAAAAAGGAAACACCAACTATGTGGATTGTCTATGGACTCCTCGCGGCTTTGACGGCCGCGCTCATGACGATCGCGAGTAAAATCGGATTATCAAAAGTTGATCCCACACTCGCGACGGCTGTACGATCATTTTTTATGTTTGTGTTTATGGTCGCGATTGTTTTTGCGACAGGAAAAGTCAAAGGATGGCAAACCATTGCCGGAAAAGAATACGGATGGATCGTGGTGGCCGCGATTTTTGGAGCATTGTCATGGCTGTTTTATTTTTTAGGACTCAAGATCACCGGCGCGTCAAAACTTGCGAGTCTTGATCGCCTAAGTTTACCGTTGATTATTTTATTGTCCATTCTTTTTTTGGCGGAAACCGTTTCATGGAAATTGATCGTCGGCGGATTGCTCGTGACCGTTGGGGCTATTTTGATTGCGTTGGGATAATATCTCATGAATTATGCAGCTCACGAGTTCCGCTTTTGAACACGGAAAACGCATTCCAACAAAATATACTTGTGATGGAGAAAATATCAATCCGCCCCTCGCCATATCAGATGTTCCATATCAAGCACAGAGCTTGGTTCTCTTGATGGACGATCCCGATGTTCCACCCACGGCGCCGGTTCGCGTTTGGGATCATTGGGTGATCTTTAATATCCCGCCTGATACCAAAACGATCGAAGAAGGAAAAAACCCGTCGGGAGTTATGGGAAAGAATACACGGGGCGATCTATTTTACGGAGGACCCTGCCCACCAGACCGTGAGCATCGGTATTTTTTCAAATTGTATGCTTTGGATACAGTGTTGTCTCTTTCAGATGGGCCAACGAAAAAGGAAGTTGAACAGGCGATGCAGGAGCACGTCATTGCTCAAACAGAATTGGTGGGAGTATATGAGCGTATCTGATATAATGATAAATCTATGAATATGAAAATGTTTCATCAGGTGGTTGGTGTCATTTTTGGCCTGATCGCGCTCATGCACCTCGCGCGCGTGATTTATGGCTGGCAGGCTTTGATCGGTGGCTGGACAGTTCCAATGTGGGTGAGTTGGGTGGCGATCGTCGTCGGCGCGTACCTCGCGTATCAGGCATTTCGGTTGACGAAGAAGTAGGGGGTATAGAGCATCAAAAATTTTATTCTAAAGGGTAGATTCATTTTCAATAATATGAATAAGCAATCAAAACAGTGGCTCGCCATCGTTGTCCTTGCGGTATGTATTGGGGCGTTGGGAGGCATGATGATTAAGCAAAGACATGAGTCGAAGGCTTTGTATGATGCTTTTCGATCTCTTAATACGTCAGCGGGACAAGAAAAGACAGTGCCAATAAAGATGGAAACGAATCAATGGAAAACAGTCGCCGACAGCCTCCAATGGAGGTTATCAGATTTGGAGGCACTTGTTTGTTTGATTAAATCCCATGACGATCAGGTTATTTATTGTTCATTAAAGGTCGGCGATTCAATAAAAGGAATGACGGTTGTAGCGGGACAAACTGGTACTCACTTTAAGGGAAGAAAGACCGTCACGGGAACATATGATCTTCGTCCGGTTACGGGTGATTCGCTTGTTGATTGGGTCTGTATGGTTTTAGATTCTGCATCCGTGGAACAGTTTCCTAAATTTCTAGCCTATGATGTTGCCGAAGAGGAAGTGGTAGAGGGAGCCTCTTTTGGTATTGTGCCGATGCGCAGATTTTGCTTTAGCAATGAAGACATGGCTCGAAAATTATTAAAGCCAGGCAAACATAGCGCGACAGTACAAATTGATGATTTTATTTGGGATCATCGTCCCACCGAAACAACCAATCGGGCGCAGCTCATCAAAGTAATTACAAACAATTGATTTTAATTGTTCAGGTAATATATGGAGAACAAGATAGGTAGCGTGAATGAGTCAGGGATGTCTCAAGCCGCGCAACGGATGATGGACGATCTCATTCTTTTTAACTTTGCATGGCAAGTTGATTCACATCACTTGGGATCTCGAGATCATACTGAAGAATCAGAATACCAAGCTCTGTTTTATAAATGGACTAAAATATCGTCAGGTGATCGTGAGGCGATTACGAACAAACTTTTGCTTGAAGCACAAGAATTTCCGCTTTTATGGGTGAAAGAGTTAGAAAAAGCTCTGCGTTCCGAGAAGCGAATATCGGCTCAAGCTCTTGAAAAGATGGAGCGCTTTTTTGATATTGCGAAAAGGAATGAGGATCCAAAAAGCTTAGAGGAAAAGGTTTGGCTGTTATTAGCCAAAGCTCGTCTCTTTCAGTTGTACGAAAGGACATACGAAGAGCACGAGGCAAGAATGGAAGCATCAAAGGCGAATGAAGAGATGGCGGATCAGGATGCGATGCCGGTTACCACAAATTCTATTGAAATCGAGGATCGCGTTGCGGAGCGAAAGCAGCAGGCCAAATCAGAACTCGAGTCCCCTGAATCTGGCCATGATGCGATGAGGTCATTTTTGGCCGAGTCTTCCTTTGAAGAGGAGGTATTAAAGGAGGCCCTTCGGAGAGCAGACCCTAAATTACATTTCTATCTAAGAACGCAGTATCAGATATTGCATGCCCTAGATAAGGATCCGGGCGTGAAAAGCTGATAAGAATCAGCATTTATACAGGTTCGAACACCCTTTACTGTGAATAAAAAATGGTGTCAGGTCCCGATGGGACCTGACACCATTCAGAAGAGTTGTTGGAGCTTCATTACTCGTAGTTGATGTTGATGACGCGCGGGCCACCGCACGATTCTTGCTCGAGCTTGATCGCGTAGCCGGTGTCGTTTTCATTCAGACCGATGGCCTCGGGGCAGCCGCGCTGCTCGATGGAGAGCAGGAGCTGCTGCCAGAAACGGCTCTTGTAGTCGTAGTAGAGGACACCGACGATGCTCTCGCCGCCCCGCTTGTTGATGCCGACGATGGCACTCGTGGTGTAGGTGTTATTGAGCATCATGACATCGTCCAGGTGAACGGCGACGGTGAAGACGTCGCTCACGGGGTGGTACGTGTAGACGTGGTGGTCGGTCAGCATGTAGTATTCGCCATCGAAGCGAGCGAAGGCGACTACATACTCGGCCTTGATGGTCCGGTGAGGGTTCAGGCTCGGGAACGAAGGGAACGCCTTGCCTGTCGGCGTGATGATGTTCTCCGTCCTGAGGCTCCCGGGGAATGAGACCATGACCTTGAAGCCGCAGCTCGCGAACCAGTAGTTGTCGCCGTCGAGGTCGCCGTGCGACTCACCACCACAATTGAACCCGTCGACGAGCGCGCTCTTGGGAGCGGCGGGGTTGGAGGTGGTCATGAGCGCCACCACGCTGCCGTCGGGATTCACGCGCACGGTGTGCATCTCGATCTCGATGGGCGACTTGCTCTTGCTGGTGACGGCCTGGGCACTCTGGTGGGCGCAGCCGTTCAGAGCCGAGATGACGAAGGCGAGGGCGATATTCACGATCGAGAGGCGCATGGTCGCTCCTTATCTTCCGGGATTACCGGCGCGTGTCCTTGCGTTTCGGGATACGCTTGGACGTTGGTTGTTGGTTAATTCAAAGATCGCAAAGCAGTTCCCGTAGCTGCTTTGATGGTTAAAATCACTAAGATATAGCGAATTTAACTATCAAAACAATAAGTAATAATAGCAAAAAAAACTAACTTTTGTCAATCTTCGCACTATTCGCACTATTGCGTGCACCATTGTGCCCGAATTCTAGAATCAATGCACCACTAAAACTTCGTATAAAGCTTCGTGTATATTTCCCCTCCTAGCGAAGGAGGGGATTAAGGGGAGGTAAGCTCCGACCGTTCAGGCATACCCCCTCTAACTCCGGTTCGACTGAGGCTTCGACTGAGCTCAGCCGAATGTCGCTCACCGAAGTCCCCTTCGCTAGGGGGAGAATATGAGTGGTGCATTGCTAATTTGAATTCATCGTGCAGCTTATATCAAAAAATGGTGTCAGGTCCCATCGGGACCTGACACCATTTTTTGGTACGTTTATACTCTTCGGCTCGTACCTATTTTATCAAAAATTCTTAATGTCGCCCAGCGGAGCAGGAGGGGTATGGGGAGGAGTACCGCCCCATTCCGCTTGACAACCCTTGAACCTGGGCGATGGGTATGGTATTCTCAAAACAAGAGCGTCAACTGGTAGAACGACTGGTTGAACAAGTGGTTGAATCAGAGTTCAACCAGCAAACCCCCGAAATATATCTTACCTTAGCCAAAACCTATTTTAAAAAACCAGTGACTATTATCCGACAACGGAATCAACTGAACGACAAAATTATATATATACTATACACTAAACAATACATTAAAACCTAAACTAAAAACACTAAATTAAACATACTACTTATTAAAATACAAATACTAAATACTAACTAACTACTAAACTAAACCAGTACCAAAAAACGAAGAAAATGATGGAAAAATGAAGGGATGGGAGAGAGGATGAGACAGGAACAATCAAACGAACCGAAAAACACCAAAAAATGACCAAATAAGACAGGATTACCAAGAAAAGACAAAAGGATAGGAGAAATGAGAACAGACTTGCGACAGGCCTG
>JAUSEV010000037.1 GCA_030649995.1 Candidatus Uhrbacteria bacterium | reverse complement strand
CAGTTTTTGGAATATGCCCGGCTCGAGCTGACCGACATAGGCTTTGGTGTTTTCGTTTATTTGGCTCGGCACGTGAGCGATTTGTTCTCTGGTGCATTCAAAAATGACGAGCATGTCTTCCTCCGAATTTCTGCCTTGTCGAAGTTCGTCGATACGTGGGTCTTTCTGATATCCGAAGCCTTCGATAGTTCCGTTGATTTCGTACAGCAAAACAAGATCATCTTTAGTGAACGGTTCTTCGTTCTCCCGTTTTTTCTCAAGTGCGGTGAGTATTCGCATGTCTTCGCTTTTCTTGCGGTATGCATCTGCCTCTCCTCCGAATTCTGAGAGCTTACCGTCAAGCGCTTCCTGCATGGTAGGTTCGACGCCTTGATGCGGAAGAATTCCTCTTACTTCGCCGATCCTGTTGTCTCCGTCCATGCGAATCGCGAGACGCGGCTGAGTCGGCTCGCCGTTTGAGTCATTGGTGTAGTACACATAAAAATCGCCGCTTTCTATCTGCGTTTGCGCTGTGGAATGGCCAGCCGTGCACCAACCGGTGCCTTTGCCCTCGAGCGATTGGAAAAGTTTCTCTGCGTCTCCGTCTCTCCCCTGTTCGTATTTTATCCATTCGCCGCGAATTTCCTCGCGGTTCTCCATCGAAGCGGCGAGGGACTTGGAAATGAGCTCGGCGTAAAGGTTTGGAAACTTCTTTGAAAAGGCTTCCTTGATCTCCGGTTCTTTGAGATTCTTATTGTCCGCTTTTATTTTTTCATAAATGTCGGCGATCTGCGCGAGCGGTTCACGGTAGATATCCGGATACGGTGCGACTGTGCTGTCGGTTCGCTTTTTGAATTCACCTCGTTCCTTGTCGAATTGTGAAAGTTTGGTGACGTTTCTCCAGACAAAATACTTAAACCACGCCGGATAGACGGCGTCGTCCGATGTGAGATAGTCCATCCATGCGTCGAGCGACGCTTTCTGATCCTCGATGGCAACGTCCATCATCTGCTCGCGGACGTTTTCCGGAATTTCCTCGACGGCTTGTCCGCGTTCTCTCGCTATGCGTTTTTGGAGTTCAAAATAGCTGTCGGGGAAATTCTCACGCTTTATGATAAGCGCGTCATATATCTTGTCCCGAAACATTTCGAGATTACGCTCGCGTTTTCGTTCATCCGGATTGAGAAAGATGTTCTCGAGTCGATCCATATAGGCCTCGATGCGCTCGGCCGGATCGTTGGGCACCTTTTCCCCCGTTTTTTGTTCCTCACGCTCAACCGCCCGTTGCACTTCGGGGGATGTTTGCAATTCAGGGTTTTTGAGGTGTAACGGATGCTTTTCCATGACCTTACTTTAGCAAAAA
>JAUSEV010000036.1 GCA_030649995.1 Candidatus Uhrbacteria bacterium | reverse complement strand
GGGAAATGTAAATGTTTTGACGGGAATTAATGTCGGTGCCACGGGCACTACCATGTTGCTCGGCAATACAACGTCATCTCTCGCAACGCTAAGTGATATTTATTTGAATATTTTAACCGCGACATCTTCCAATGCGACTATTAGTGGAGGAGCTATTGATGGTACGACTATCGGCGCAACAAATGCTTCAACCGGAGCTTTCACCACATTGTCAGCGACAAGTCTCGCGACTTTAAGCGGAGGCATTCTCGTCAACAACGCGACTTCCACTATCACGAACCTGACCCTCATCAACGTCACCTCCACAAACGCCACCACCACAGCCCTTGCCTTTACGAGTGCATCAGGCACAGCGCTTCGAGTAAACACTCTGACAGTTGGATCGTGTACCGGATGTGGAGGTGCGGGTGCGGTTACTCTGGATGGTAATAATGATTTCACCGGAATAAATACCTTCACAAATTTGACTTGGACTAGCGCCACAGGTACCAACACCACCACCACAGCTCTCGCTTTCACAAGCGCATCAGGCACTACACTTCGAGCCATCAACCTCACGTCCTCCAATGTCACCATCACAGGCGGCTCCATCAACGGCACTACCATCGGACTCACCAATGCTTCAACAGGTATTTTTACGGATACCACAACCACAAACGCCACCACCACAGCTCTCGCTTTCACAAGCGCCAGTGGCACAACTCTTAGAGCCATCAATCTCACTTCCTCTAACGCGACTATCAGCGGAGGCACGATCAATGGAATGACCATCGGCGCAACCAATGCTTCCACGGGAATCTTCACAGATGTCACCACCACATGGCTTGGCTTCACCACAGCCAGCGGCACAACAGCCACGATTTATGATCTTACAGTCCTTAATACTTGTACCGGTTGTTCGGGTTCCGGTTTGGCTACTTTGGTTGGCAATAATGACTTCACTGGAATAAATACCTTTACAAATTTGACTTGGACGAGCGCCACGGGAACCAATACCACCACCACAGCCTTTGCGTTTACAAGCGCCAGCGGCACCGCGTTAAGGGCTCTGAACGTTACCAGTACTTTTTTTGGCGTTAGCGGACCTTCCACTTCCACCTTTAGCAACGGTATCGATCTCACAGCCGGTTGTTTCTCTATAAACGGCACCTGTCTCCCCAGTACCGACACGGTTGTACGCCTTTCGGGAATTCAAAACTATGCGGCCACAACCACATGGGCTAAACCGGCCTCTCTTTCTTATATTGTCGTAGAGGTTTGGGGCGGCGGTGGTGCCGGTGCTGACGGCGATGGCACCACGGACGGCGCTGGCGGCGGAGGCGGAGGCGGATACTCCATGAGAATGCTTACCGCGAGCCAACTTGCCAGCACTTCGACCGTGGAAGTGAGGGTTGGGGCTGGGGGTACCATCCTCGCGACGAACACAGGTGGAACCGGTGGCTTATCTTCATTTGGCAGTAATGGAAATGGATTTGCCTCTTCAACGGGAGGTGTTGGTGGTACAAGAGCAAGTAATGCTGATGGGGCTGGAGGAGCCGGTGGAGTGGGGAACATAGGGGCAGATGTAGGGCTTACTGGTGCGGACGGCGGTAATGGCGAAAGCGCAGATGCGGATGGCGCTGGTGATGGCGGTGGCGCTCCTCGTGGCGGTGCCGGAGGAGCTGGCGGAAAAACTCAAACCGGTACTGCCGGAGCTGCTCCTGGAGGTGGCGGTGGCGGTGGGATGGCGGTTGGCGCCGCAGGAGCTGTGGGCGGTGTCATCGTCTACGAATACACCACAGTCGCCACAGGAGCTGACCTCGCGGAACTTTATCCGACGAATGATCCAACCATTGAAGCTGGAGATATCGTTTCCTTTGATAAGCCAAATCCGCTTTCCATTAAGCGCGCGGCACGAGGCGACCATCGGCCGCTTGCCGGAATTATTTCCACCAAGCCGGGACTTTTGCTCGGTGATGATGGAGGATCGAGCGCGGTTGGAGCAAGGCCGGTTGCTTTGGCAGGCCGAGTGCCGACAAAGGTCAATCTTGAAGGCGGAGAAATCCATATCGGTGACCGCATTGCCCTGTCGTCCGTTCCTGGCGTAGGAAAGAAAGCGACTCTGTTTGACGATTCGGTCGGCATTGCCATTGAACCGTACACAGCCGACTCGGAGAGCGGTTTGATCACCGTGTTTATGGATTTACAGCGCGGGTTTGACATTGGAGAATTGAGCCGAGGATTGAGTGACAGTTGGGGAATCAAAATAACAACGTCCACTTTTAGCAACACTTCTGCCAGTTCTTCTGCGGATCAAACGGATTATGGGGTTTCGCTTTTGTCCGATTTGTTGAGCGGAAAGGCGGATATCATCGACAAAAATGAACTGTCACAAATATCCATGGATCGTTTGGCGGTCGGGCTGGAAATTATCACGCCGAAAGTGACAACAAAAGAATTGTTGACCGATACGATTTCTTCCACAACCGGCACGGGTTTGACGGTTCTTTTGGCAGATGGAGGAACGTTCGCGATCACCGGTCAAAGTCAAAGCATGATCATGGCAACAAGTTCCGCGAGCGGAACGGAAGCGTTGGTCACCACCACATCCTCTCGTGCGACGGTGATCAGTTTTGATAGTTTTGGCAATGCGTTTTTTGCCGGAACGATCAATGCGCGAGAGGTGAACGCGGAGAAGATTACGGGACTGGAAATTCTTACAGATCAACTTTCCTATGTTACATCAAGCCTTTCATACGTCACCTCAAGTCTTGACGGGCTCCGGCTTGGGTTTGAAAATGTTTCGAACACGATCGTCACGATTGATGAACGATTAAAGGCGCAAGAGTTGGCATGGCAGATTTTCCAGGCGCAATTAGCGACGAGTACAACGAGCACGACAAGCACGACCGAACAGACGGCTTTGAATTTAAATGATCTCCGCGTGGCGAGTAGTTTGACGGTACAAGGAGTCACAGCACTTGCCGGGGGATTGAGGGTGGACACGATTCACGCCATCGGAGAGCTTCTGACCTTGATGAACGACATCAGCTTTATCGGCCGACCATACTTTAACGCGGACACAGCCGGTTTTGCCGTCATTCACAAAGATCAACAACTCGTACAGATCAATTTCACGCAAGAATATCTGGCACCACCGATTGTGAACGTGACCATCGCCTTCCTAGAAGGCGCGACATCCACAACGAGCACGGTGATGGACGCCACCAGCCAATTCTTCCTGCAAGATATGCGTTATGTGGTGGCGCGCGCGACAACGACCGGCTTCCACATTATCTTAAACAAGCCGGCGGTACAGGATGTCTCATTCAGCTGGATCGCTCTGGCGGTAAAAGACGCGAAGATATTTGAATCGCCCACATCAACATCCACGTCCACGCCTTTGGAGCCGACTTCTCCGCCAGCTAGCGAATCGACACCTTCTCCGGCACCGGCGCCCATTGATGCGACGACCACGATTTCAAATGACGCGGCAACAAGCACAACGTCAACGGAAATCGTGACAAATGTATCGGATTCTTGGAATCTTTCATCAACAACATCGACATCAACAACAGACGCGATCGAACCTCTTTCATCAACGACAACGACAGACGTGATTCAGATTCCTTCGGAAACGACAACGACTGAAATTGTTTCCGCGCCAGTCCCATCGCCAGAACCTGTTTCCGCGCCCGTATCAGAACCGGTAGCAGAGCCTGCACCGGCTCCAACCGCCGATGAAACTGCGCCAGCACCGGAACCGGCTCCTGCACCTGAACCGGCTCCAGAACCGGCACCGACCCCTCCTCCAGAACAGGTACTAGAACCGACGTAAGATTCCACTCTATAGTCATTGCGAGGAGTCTGCGACGAAGCAATCTCTGTGCGCCCGATAGGAGATTGCTTCGTGCCTCGCAATGACAGAATTACGGGCAATGACAGAATCGTATGACAAGACTGCCTAAACCATGCTAAACTCTCTATAATCATTTCTCTTATCTCTTATCTCTTATCTCTTATCTCTTATCTCTTATCTCTTATCTCTTATCTCATTTTCATTCTATGACTCAATGGCAAAAAATCGTGATGTTGGTTTTGGTCGTTTCGACGGTTGTGTTGGCAGGGAGCACCCAATATTATTATCGTCAATATCAGGAGATAAAAAAGAATCCGCAAAAAGTGTCTCAAGATGACACAGAACAGCTCGTGAAAAAGGTTTCACAATTGATGGTTTTGCCGGAAGAACCACCAAGCGTGGCAACCATTACGGATTTGGAACAGGTAAAAGGCCAGCCGTTTTTTGCTCGTGCCAAGGTTGGAGATCGCGTCTTGATTTTTTCCATTGCCAAAAAAGCCGTCCTGTACGATCCGGTCAACCATAAAATTGTGGAAGTGGCTCCACTCAACACCGGGCCGACGACCGGAGAGCCAACCCCATCGCAAAAATAATCATTCTCCATTCTTAAAGCCCCCTATGCCTTCCACAAATTTCACTCGCCCTTCTACGCGCACGCTGATTATTGCGGTTGTTGCCATTGTCATCGTCGCGCTTTTTGCCTCGCGTTTTTTCCGTTCGTCACCGTCAACCGTTTCAGAATCGGCACAGGGCGAGGATGTTCAATCGCTTGTAAACCAAGTGGCGCGACATACCGTTGTAAAACAGGGGGAGCTCCCTGCCGTGGCCATTGTTGCGGATGTGCCGTTTTTGCAATCGCAGAATCCGATTTTTTACAAAGACGTGCAACAAGGCGATCGTTTATTGGTATGGTCTGATCGCGCGATTTTGTATTCTCCATCACGAGATTTGATTCTCGCAATGGTCTCCGCTCCCGCCGCTCCGCCAACTTCCGCGCCAACATCCGCTCCAACAACTCAAGAGTCGGCGACGATTGAAGTACGCAATGGCTCCGGAGAAGTCGGCCTTGGACGCGCCATGGCAAACAAGCTTCAGGCTGATGGTCTCAAGGTGTTAACGCCAAGCGATGCGCGCGGCACCTATCCGAGTACGCTTATTGTTATAAAATCAGGCGATCAACTGCCAAAAGCGTTACAGGATTTGGGAGCAAAGGTCATGAGTTTACCCGATGGAGAAATCGCCCTCAAAGGAGATTTTTTGGTGATCGTGGGAGCGGATTTTAAGAAGTAGTTTTTTTGTCATCGCAATTTGTCATTCCCGCGAAGGCGGGAATCCAGCCCAGTTTCCGAGGCCTATCGAGGCTGGACCCCTGCCTCCGCAGGGGTGACAGAAATAAAAAGTTTGAATTCATCCATGAAAGTTGCGATTGCCACAGGCTTGGCGATCCTCGTTGTGCTTACTGGCGCGAGGATTGTCTTCGCCGTTGATCAAAGCAGTTCAAATTTTCAAAATTTGGATTCCACTTTTATTCCGGCTTTGTTTGACGCAAGTTCCAGTGGTTTCCAAATTACGGGCAGCATTGAACCGATAACAGGACTTTCCACGAGTGTGACGTATATTTTGCGTCACGGAGTTTTGTTAAAGGAGGTCGTTGTAACTCCACCACCACCACCACCACCACCACCTTCACCCTCACCCTCACCCTCACCGACTCCATCACCTTCGCCTTCCGGAGGCGGCGGCGGCGGGGGAGGACAGGCACCGGCTCCGGCAACGAGCGTGGCTTTTTCCGGACGCGCTTATCCTTTGAGCCATGTGACGGTTTTGAAAGACGGTCAAATCGCCATTACGTCCATTGCCGGGCCGGATGCCAACTTTTTGATGACCTTGTCCGGTTTATCCGGCGGGACGTATCAATTCGCCGTGTATGGCGAAGACAATAAAGGCAGGCGCTCATCTTTGTTTGTTTTTCCCGTGATTATCACTCCGGGTACTACCACTCAAATCAGCGGTATTTTTATTTCCCCAACCATTGATGTGGAGAAGCTACAAGTCAAGCGGGGGGAGAACGAGGTGATTTTCGGGCAGAGCGCTCCTCGCGCCGAAGTGGTGATCGCCGTGAATTCGACTCAAGAATTGTTCGTCAAAGTTTTGGCAGATCCTGCCGGAGCGTATTTGTACAATTTGGATACCAGCCCTCTTGAGCTTGGCCAGCACGCGGCCAAATCAAAAAGCGCTTTCAACGGGGAGGTGAGTTCTTTTAGTCGTTCCGTCGGTTTTGAAGTCAGTCAAATGCCGTCTCAATTACGCAAGTCGGCTTGCGGGAAAGCGGATCTCAACTGCTATGGGCGTGTAAATCTCATCGATTTTTCCATTGCCGCATTTTGGTATAAGCGCACGTTGTCCGCGTCGTTTAAGACCATCGAAACCGAACGGCTCAACAACGACGGCAAAATCACGCTCGTGGATTTTAGCATTATGGCGTATTATTGGACGGGCTAATATGAAACCTCTGAAAATTGCGACCTGCTTGCGCTTCACTCATAAACCCGTGAGACGTATTTGGAATACGTCTCACGGGTTTATTCGCTCCAGCACTTCGCATCTCATCAATTTTCAGAGGTTTCATCACCGCCTCACGCTGAAAAAATTGATGTTGTTTTTTAGTTGTTTTGGTGTTGGATTGTTTTTCGTTTCACCGGCGTTGGCGGTGAATCTGCTGTTTGAATCGTCCACGCAGAAAGTGTCTGTGGGGCAGGAGATCGAGATACAGTTGATTTTGGATACAAAACAGGATGAGGTGAATGCGATCGAAGGAATGTTCATCTATCCGTCTACCTTGTTGGAGTTGGAATCGGTGAGAGACGGTGGATCCATGGTCAGTTTTTGGATCGAACCGCCGCGCGCGCCGCCTGCGGTAGCCGGTCAAATGGGTTTTTCCGGCGTCATGCCCGGCGGCATTGAGGATCATCATGTCTTTTTATTTGCCGTGCGATTCAAAGCGTTGACTCAAGGCTCCGCCTCAACGTTTTTACGCGACGTACAGGTGTTGCGACACGATGGACGAGGTACGCCTGTCGAGGTCTCGACCAGCCCGCTCACTATTCTAATTCATTCCGCCGGTGTGGCTCCGCCGCCTATTTTGCCAGCATTTATTGATGTCACGCCGCCTGAACCGTTCACACCGCAAATTCTCCGCGATCCGAATGTATTTGATCATCACTGGTTTGTGGCGTTCGCGACTCAAGATAAGGGATCTGGGATTGATCATTATGAAATTAAAGAAAGCCGCGATCCAAAAAACGGTGTCTGGCAGAGTGCTGTGAGCCCATATCTTTTGCAAGATCAAACGCGTGGGAGCTCTGTGAGCGTCCGCGCGATCGATCGGGCCGGAAATCAGCGCGTGGAGATTCTCCCGCCGACATTTGATTGGATCACGCTCGTGATCTGGATCATCGTTGGCGGTTTGTCGCTGACCGCGATGATGATTTTTGTGAAGTTTATTCTGCCAACTTCGAGAGAATAAGTCTTTTCAGTTTGGCCATTTTATTTTGGTTGAGTTCCAGTTCAGGCATTTCAATCGTTTGTCGCAGGAGCGCGCACAATTGTGCGACAAGCGCACCTCGTCCGTATTTGGTAGTATATTGTTGATAGGCTTGGAAATCAAATTTCGGCAAGGTAAAACCTTCGCGTGCCATCGTATGCCGTTCGACTGCTTCGGCTGGGATTCCCAAAGTTTCGATTTTTACGCCAAAAATATGGCTTTATTTCTATAATAATAGAAACTGTTGAATTTGTCAGCCGCTTTCGTCAGCCGACGGACTCCTAGGCTAAGCCTCGGAGCTTGCATTCCCGTCGGCTGTTTAATCGGATTCCTCGGATTGCTCCAAGATATACCTGTCCATTAGCTCATAAATTCTTTTTGATCTTTTTTCATGAGCTAATAGACATTTCGTGTTGGTGATTTAGTTGTTTTTCTTGTAGATGTAGCTCCGTTCTGAAATAATTAGGGAATATGATCCCTAATCGTCACAAAAAAACATTGCCCGACCTGTCACAAGTCGATGAGTAAATGGGG